>CP030759.1:3172500-3289105 GCA_003290465.1 Candidatus Sumerlaea chitinivorans | reverse complement strand
TTTTTTTTGTACCCGCTGCGGAAAGGAGGTGAACTGTTATGACGCGATCCGTAGTTTTCTGGTTGCTGGCAGGAAGCTGTCTCGTATCGAGTATTGTGGCGTATGCTGGCGGTGACAAGTGTGGCCCACGCATAGATCCACGCTCGCAGATGCTCTACTGCGCGGGAACCTGTGACGACCCTAAACAGCGCTGCACTGCATTTTACCGCGACGACGGCTCTCTCGACCGCTGTCAATGCGTCTAATCACACAAAAGAAAAGGGGCGGAACCGAAGCATGCGGAAGAGGACCTCGCACGCTTCCGTTTCCCCTAATTTTCACGAATAGAGTGCGAGAAAATGAGCACAAATCATCTTCGTTTCATTATCTTGTCTGGAGTACTTTCCCTCAATGGATTCCTTTTTGGTGCAAGCCATGAAGAACTCCAGCCCTACCTTGAGCAGACCACTGTACCCAGAGTAAAAGTACGCGCGGTGGCGACGATCCAGGATCCAAACGACAAACAACCGAGCAAACGTGAGATTACGGCATACTATTTCGGCGACACGATCGTTCTCGATATCCGCGATCGGCTAGGACGCGTAGTCACGAAATATCATCCTGACACAACAGCCACGCAGGCGTGGGTCAATTTCGCCCCATCGGAACTTGTGCCCAACCCGCAATTTCTGACACTCTTTTACAGTACTCATAACCCCTACCATTATTATGCCTATGCAAGGCGCAAGTTACTCGCCAACCAAGATGCCGTTAAGCTCGAGTCATCTGGTTCAATTACGCATATTAGCCTCCCAGAGCCAGCTACAGGTGCAGATGCAGGATTTTTCCTCGATGGGCAACTGTCGTTTAGTTTTGATAGCAAGAGGTTAGTTGAGATTCGCCGGAGCTTTCCGACCAAAGAGCACCCAGACCAAACGGTGGATGTTCTTAATGTCCATTTCTCAGGATTTGAGCCATGGTCCTTTGGACTTCCGACAAAAGTCCAAATTCGACTAAGTAACCATTTTGAAGCTGCCAACATTCAAATCCAGCATATTGAACCCATCAGCCCAAACATTTCCGCCAACGGTATTCTGCCCTCTCTAACCAAGGGACTTACTTTTCTGAATGACCAAACCTACCGCACCTTTCGTCATCGCTACCGTAACGTATATTCTGTAAACCCATGGGTAGTTGGTTTGGGTGTTTTGCTGGGTGCGATCATTGTAATCCGTGTAATTGCGCTTAAGCGCAAGTAATTATGGGTGGTTTCCAAGAATGCATTTGTCCAGGAGTTTCATTGAACTGTGACTTCCACATCTGCTGGTAAACAAAGACGCGGTGATCCCCTTCTAACATGGCTACTTGCAATCGCCTTTGCGTGGCTTTTTCTCGCCAGCTTTCCGTATTATACAAGTATGTCTTTGGTCACGAATCCTCTTGAAATGTATCAAGGTCGGTTCTCATGGGCGCCGTTGGCCTTCCTCGCCGTCCTCGGCTTTCTTGCGATGGGAACTTACCGCAGTGTGGCTTTCGCTTGCACGATGCTGGTATGCACACTGGCGGTTTATCATGGCTCATTAATCAGCGCTTACGTCGCAGCCACTCCGCTTCCGAACGTTGCTGCATATCTGTGGTATGGAAACACCATCTTTATGTGGTTGTGCATTCTTGCCGTAACTTGGGCAGCTCAGAGCAGCGAAATTCGGCTAAGCATCGAAAGTGGGCTGCTTTACGCTTTGTGCTTTGCCCTCGTGGCACACTTTGCTGCGGCGACGATTCAAAATTGGTTGATCACCCATGGACCCAATGAGCGCCTCTCCTACGTCCTTGGCCTTTTAGATGCCCGACAACACTATGGTTCTGGAACGAGGATGCCGGGTCTTACGCCCTCCCCAGTGTTTTTAGGTGCCATTTCTGTCTTCTATTGGCCAGCGGCAGCTCATTTGTACCAGCGAGCGTCCAAAAGAATCCTTAGGGTGACTTATCTAATCGTAGTCTTTTTATCCGGTATCTGCTTAGCGCTTTCGGGCACGCGAAGCGCAGTTCTCGGCTTCGTCACTCAGGTTGTGGGTATTCTTTACGTTGCCGTGAGACGGAAGGGTTTCGCCGGCGGCACGAGGAAGTGGGCTTTTGCATCGGGAATCTTTATTGCCGGTCTTATTGCTGGGATAGTCGTCACGAAAAACGTGCTGACTCAGCGGTTTGGTTTTCTGGTAGGTGATTCTGATAGCTCTTTTTCGAATCGTACGTACTTACTTAAAGTAGCATTTAGCTTTTTGTTGGAGCGTCCTTTTTGCGGCTACGGTGCTGGGACGTGGCCTATACTATATGGAATGTTTTACCAGCTTCCCAACGTGGCATACCTTTATCCTGACATCCACAGCCATTTGGCTCTCAGGATCTGGAACGAGGGGCTGGTGGGAATTGCACTTGCTCTTTGTGTAGTCATAGGAACGCATTTTTCAACGACGTGGAAGATGTTCTCGACATGGATGCGTGTTTCTATCGCGGGGCTTGTCGTACCTGTAATCGCAGATAGTTTTTATCATAGTTTTGCCTTACTGCTACCTCTGTGGATTATGGGGGGACTCGTGGTTGCACGCAGTGAGGTTTGGAGGAAGCGGGGAACAGCCGGACACCATGTTTCCCTTGGCAAACATTACCTCGTGCCACTGGGATTGCTAATACTCTGGGTCGTGAACTTCCTATTACCACCAACAAGTTTTCAGGACCGCCTCCCAAAACGTGTGAGAGCAATCCTTAAGAAATCCACGGGGACTCTTTCGGTTCACTTCATGGATCTATTTAGTGGGTACCAATGGGAAGTTGATCATCAGGCGATCTCTAATGTCGATATCGGTAACTGGATTAAGCGAGATAACGAGGGCCGCTATGTATTCCCGAGCGTACTTGCCACTTTGGCTTGCGCCGCGCAGGTCGCCGCTGAGAAGTCACAACAGACCGTAGCCGTCGACCAGTACGCCGTTTCAAAGGCGGCCCCAACACACTTTTTGCTAAACCTTTCTCTACCCGACTGGGTGGCGCATCTCATAGAGAATCCATATTCGGATTATTTGCCCGCGATCCTTGGGCACTTCCCCAGAGAGGAACTCTCCGCGGCAGCGTTGCGTTGGTTTGGCCACCCATGGTTTGCGCAAGGGCTTCACGAACTACCACTCTGCACAGTATGTGGTCGATCAAATGTACAGGACGACGCTGAGCGCCGCTTCCTTGCTGCGGAATGGGTCACGAGCGCGACAGCGGAGCAGCTCGTGCACAGCTTTGTGACACTCACGGATGACAACCACTCAAGCATCGCTCGGGTTATGCGCAATGCGTTGAAGGCAAGCCAAGAAGAATTGGGGCTGGTCCGCTACCTCCCGCGTGGACCAGCGCTTGAGCACTGTGCTTGGTACTCGGGCAACATGCGCGAGGAGGTCCTCATTTATCGCAATCAGGATCGTTCTTGGGCGGTGGCCGCACTCTTTGCAACCCATAGTCTGAATATCGCGCCTCGCCCCGATAATGTGGCAAACCGTGTGTTTGCCGAGATTGGCTGGTTACTTTATTGCGTGTACTCGCGAATGGACCCGCTGCAGCGCGGGGTGGCTATCGGCACATCTACTACTTACCCAAAACCCAAAAGCTGGCTATGGTTCCGCAATCTACCGGATTACTAACACACCCGAGAGCATAATTTCAGCCTCTGGTTTGTCCACCTCACGCAAGACTTGTCGAAACGGATGCGGAATCGTGTGAACCAATAAGCCGTAAGACCCTCCAATACCCGCTTGTGACATTCTAAGATATCGTGTTATTTGACCGCGTCTGTTTGGGAATCGTGAGGTGATTGCAAGTTGTGGGATCAGCCCACCAACCGCCGATCTACCCCTCATGCATTTTGTTTTTTTGGTCCGACCTACGCTTTCCTCAACGGGTTTTAGACGGCCTGTTGTAACTGTTTTTCATTAAAATTGTGCTCAATTCCGTAGTAGCGGGCGGGTGCGCCGCTCGCTGAGTGAATGAACGGCAGGTGGCTATGGGGTCCACAACTCATCGTGACGAATACGACGTGTGCATCGTCGGGGCGGGCGCGGCGGGTTTGACGGCTGCGATCTTTGCGGCAACCTGTGGTGGAAACCCGCGACGCAAGCGGCCGCGGATCGTCCTGCTCGAAGGCGCGCCACGTGTCGGAGCGAAAATCCTCGTCAGTGGGGGTGGGCGCTGCAACGTGACCCATCGCGAGGTCTCTGAGCGGGATTATTGGGGCGGACCTCGCACGATCATCCGCAACGTGCTTCGCAGCTTTCCGGTGGAGCAAACACTGCGTTGGATGCACGAGCTGGGGGTCGAGCTCGTCCTGGAGCCCACCGGCAAGTACTTTCCGAAGTCGGGGCAGGCGCGTGAGGTTCTTGAGGCGCTTCTCCGGCGAATGGCCACTCTCGGGGTCGAGCTGCGCACGAATTGGCGGGTTCAGAGGATCGAGCGCCGTGCCGACGGATGGTTCGTTGTCCAGCGCAGGGGCGACGCCAGCGAGATTTACGCTCAGCGACTGATCCTCGCCACTGGCGGCATGGCGCTCCCGAAATCGGGAAGCGACGGCGCAGGTTATGAGTGGGCGCGTGCGTTCGGTCACACTATCCACAAGCCGCTGCCTGCCCTCGTCCCACTTGTGTTGGAGCGTGGCGCCGAGGTCGGAGGACGTTTTGAGGAGTTCTCCGGGCTCAGCGCGGACGCTCGGCTTGTCCTGCGCGACGACTCGGGCAAGGCGCTGGCGGAAACGCAGGGACCCGTGCTCTTCACGCATTTCGGGATCAGTGGGCCGGCGACGCTCGATCTGTCGCGACACGTGGTCGCCTACCGCGATCGCACGGGCACTCGAGTCGCACTGGTCGAACTCGGGCACCGAGATCTGCCCACTTTGGAATCCGCCATTGCGATGCTCCAAGCGGCCGCACGCGAATCGCCCAAACGTTCGCTGGGCCATGTACTTGCTGGTTTATATCCAGAACGATTCGCACGCGCCCTCGCTGGCGAGCTCGGTCCACGCGTGGTCTCGCAACTCACGCGCGAAGAAAGGCGGCACGTCGCTCAGTTGCTGACGGCGCTGCCCTTGCGGGTGATCGGGGACCGCGGCTTTAGCTTTGCCGAGACCACGGCCGGCGGCGTAGATCTGCGCGAAATTGATTGGCGCACGATGGAATCACGAATGGTCCCCGGCCTTCATTTCTGCGGCGAGATCTTGGACGTGGATGGGCGAATCGGCGGGTTCAATTTTCAGTGGGCGTGGGCAAGCGGTTTCCTTGCAGGGCGCGGAGCCGTCGCCTGATCCAACATGCCCAGCGCGGCCACCTGCAAAATTCGTAGAGCGTTCCTTCCCAAGTCTATGCTTGAACTCATCGCCACGTGGTAAGACTGTGAAACCTATGAGACTCTGGCGGAACGTCCAAGATCATTTTTCGACTATACCGAACTTGTCCTTGAGGGGGACCTTTGCCCGCAAAGCACGGTTTCTTGCAGCGCTCACGCTCGTAATCGGGCTCGTGGCCCCCGCCTTAGCTCGGCTTCCAGAAGAGGGGCTCCAACGAGCTCAAGAAGCTGAAAAGCTGGTGCGATCGGGCGATGTGGATGCTGCAATCCGGATTTTTGTCGAACTCGATTCGCGCTACCCCAACGAAGCCGCTGTTCAGCGTCGGCTGGCCGAGCTTTACGACGGGAAAGGACAGTTAGGGGCTGCGCTCTACTATTATCGGCGTTATCTTGAGCTGGCCGGCAACAAGGCGCGACCCGAAATTCGCGAACGGGTGCAGACGCTCGAGATGACAGCCGGAGCCCGTGAGGCGGCCGACGAAATTGCTCGCCGCCTTGGAAAGAAAGCGCGACCGCAGCCTACCCCCGAGACGCACACCGAACAGGTGATCGAAAAAGTGTTGCCCGACGGGCGGCGCGTGGCAGTGAAGAGCGCGGAGGAGCTCATGGCGGATTCTCCTAAAGGAGCGACGCACGCAACGCCAACCCCGACTCCACGCCACCCCTTAGCGGTCCGTGAGGTTACCCTTCCTCCTGAGACCCCGGAGGCTGAGCCCACGAAGACGAACGAGGCGAATCAGGCGATACCGCAAGAGCCTGCCGATGCCACACCATCAGCGAGGGCAACGACAGCCAGCTCCCCTTCCCCCGCGGTCAACGCAACGCCGACGCCGAAACCTGTGTTCACGCCCCCTCCGATTCGCGCAACGCTATCCCCTGCCGATGAGGCATTGATGCTCAAGGCCCAGAACGAAAACCCCACCGAGAGTACGCCAGCTGCGACGGAGCGTTCCGGTGTAGCCCCCAGCAAGCCCACCTCGCCGCGCGCCGTGCCAACGCAGGCAGAAACTCAAAGCGGAAAATCCGTGGAAGCCGAGAGCCTTCCACACGCCGGCATTCGCACCACTCGAGTGGAGGTGATCCGGCCCGAGGTGCGAGGAGATTCTCCTCAGGCAGAGAAGAACCCCGAGAGACGGCGGTTTCGAAACGTAAATTCGGACCCTTACTTCACTTCCGAACCCGGAAGTGGCGAGAAAGCAAAGCTAACATTGAGTAATGAGTTTGCGGACGCTGTGGTGACTTTTGTTGCCGTGCCGGCGGAAGGGACCGAACCGATCAATGTCATCCTCGGGATTGGCGAGTCCCGCAGCATAGAGATTGAGCCCGGAACCTATGAAGTCCGGATCTCGGCGATGAACAACCGTTATCCTCCCGCAACCGTTCTGCGACAGCAGTTCAACTACACTTTTGAAGCTGGCACCACCTATCATCGGCGTTTTAGCCCGGGGGACACACAGCGCGTGCCATAGGCTACCTGAAGCCACACGCCGTCACGTTGCGTGATTCACTTGAGAAGTATTCGAAAGCGATTCTGTTGACAACTCTCCTGGATCCGCGAGAGCACAAGAGGTGGCTGCCGAGCATCCACGTATGCAGTCCAGCGAATAGTGCGTGGTGCGCAACTCGCCAATTCTAACCGGTTGGCGTCGAGGCGTTTGCAGCTCTACTCAAGGAGACTACACAAAATGGCGTGGCGGAACGCGTTGGTCGCTTCGTTACTTGTTCTTACGGGGAGCATGTGGACACCATTGAGGGCGGACACGAGAGCATTCAAAATTGTGGATGACCCACTGCTGGACGCGGCAGTTGCCGAAGCGCGCGCGGAGTTCATGCGCAACAAACCCTTCGACCGACTGGATGCCACCATTCTCATTCCCGCCGAGGATGGCTCCTGGCGACGCGGAAGCTTCAACGGCGACGCGGTCGCTTACCCTGCAAGCTGCGTCAAGCTTGCTTATATGGCCGCCGCAATGCACTGGTGCCGAGAACACGGTTTGCCCTACACTCACCTCGACCACGCTGTCCGGCCAATGATCGAGAAATCGGACAATTTTCAAACGGGTGTGGTGGTAGACGCGATCACCAGCGCCCCGAACATCGACGATCTGACTTCAACGACCGACCCACGCTGGAGTGAGTGGATTGAGCGCCGTCGCTATACAGCCCGCTGGCTGGACGAGCGGGGATTGCTCGGAAACCAAGTGATTTTGCACAAGACTTACCCCACGAATTCCGGAGAATGGCCGCGGGGAGCCGAGAAGGTGGCGCGGGACGTGTTCGGCAAGAATCTCATGCAACCCCGCCTCAGCGCCTCGCTCATGTTGGAGATTGTAAAAGGGGCAATCGAACCCGACGCTCGGGACTACATGATGGAGCTTCTCAATCACGACCGCTGGAAATCCAACAGTGTGTTGGGTTTTGGACTCCCGCCCGGCAGCCGCTACTACAACAAACCCGGTTTGGCGTACGACACCCTTGAGGACATCGCCTATGTGGTTTTACCCAATGGCAAAGAGTGCATTGTGGCGGCCTTCAGTAACGCATTTTGCCTACCCTACAGTTCAGATCCCGATCCGCACGACAGTTCGCAACTCGGTGAGTTTATGGAACTCCTCATCGCAAAAACAGGCCTCGGCGTCGGCCTCCCGCCCACTCGCATCGTCACCGACAGCGACGACGGAACATCGTTTGCTTGCGCCGGCGTTTGGAGTGACGAAGAAACCAGCGGGGTGACGGCACGCGTCGCAGTGGCGTCGCAGCAAACGACGCCAAGCGCTACATGGCGACTTGGCGTGCCGAAGGACGGGAAATATGAGGTGTGCGCGCGCTATCCCGCTCGCGATTCGCGCACGAAAGTGCTCTACACGGTTCGCCATACCGACGGGGTTTCATCGCGCACGGTGGACCAACGCAAAGTCCATGACCGGTGGGTCAAGCTCGGCGATTACCAATTCCGCGCTGGCGAGGGCGAAATCACAGTCACTGCCGCTGGCGAGGGCAATCTTAGCTCTACCTCCACGCTAGCGGCGGGAAAAGTCCGCGCAACGCTCTGGCCGGACTTGTAAAACTCGGAGATCCGCAGCCGACCCAGTAGTGCAGGGCTGTCCGATTGCGCGGCCACTTGGCGGCCGCAGCGTTCTCTTGAAACGAATCACGTAAGAGCGTTTCGCCCCCTCGCATTGCCTTGATCCGATGCCGAAAGCCAAAAGCGAGGGAAGGGGAACTCGCAAATACTGGCTACGGGCGCAAGCCTTCCTACGCTCTGCTTCGCCCTCTGCGCGCATCGAGCACAAGAAGTGTCTTGGCCGCTTTCGTCAGCCACATTCAGACCTTCCCGCTTACAGAGCACAGGCGCGTTGGCCGTGGAGAACCTTGAGCGCGAAATCGCGGCCCCAAAAACAACCCGCCCTGCCCCCAAGAGCTTGAGGACAGGGCGGTGAGTGTTTGTCCGGAATCAATGGAAGTTTTTCGACGTCCGCGTGGGGAATGTGGGCTTGGTCTAAGCTGCAGCCCCAACGGGAAAATCGCGGAAAGATGGATCACTCCGTGATTTATCCCACAGCGGAAGCGTCGGCCGGGACTGCTCGCACCAAAAACGACGACTAACACAACGGGTTCACTGTCGTTTCCGGTCGTCGAACAGGAGCCGGCTCACTTTGCGTACTCCACGACTCGCGTTTCGCGAAGAACGGTGACCTTGATTTGTCCGGGATATTGGACTTCGTTTTCGATGCGTTTTGTGACCTCGCGTGCCAGAACAGCGGCATCGTTATCGCTGATTTTCTCTGGCTCCACCATGATGCGGATTTCTCGTCCTGCTTGCAAAGCGTAGGATTTTTCGACGCCGGGGAAGCTACTCGCGATTTCTTCAAGCTTCTCAAGCCGCTTGATGTAAGCTTCCAAGCTTTCGCGTCGTGCACCGGGCCGGCTCGCTGAGATGGCGTCGGCGGCTTGCACGAGAACCGCAACAATGGTTCGAGGTTCTTCCTCGTTGTGATGGGCGGCAATCGCATGCACCACGGGTGCACTTTCGCCGTATTTTCTGCACAGATCAGCCCCAATCAACGCGTGAGTCCCTTCGATTTCGTGGCTCACGGCTTTCCCGATGTCATGGAGCAGGCCGGCGCGTTTTGCCAACTGAATGTCAGCTCCAAGTTCGGCCGCCATGCTGCCGCACAGGATTGCCACTTCCTGCGAGTGCATCAGGATATTTTGCCCATAAGACGTTCGGAATTTCAGCCTGCCTAAGAGTTTGAGGAGTTCGGGATGAAGGTCGCCAATGCCGAGTGTAAAAGCGACCTGTTCGCCTTCTTGCCGAATATGTTCCAGAAGCTCGCGCTCGGTTTTCTTCACGACTTCTTCGATGCGCGCGGGATGGATTCGCCCGTCGGCAATCAGTTTCTCAAGCGCCAAACGAGCAATCTCGCGCCGCAGCGGATCGAAGGAGCTAATGACGACCGCTTCGGGGGTATCGTCCACGATGAGGTTCACACCCGTGGCCGCTTCGAGGGCCCGAATATTACGCCCTTCGCGACCAATGATACGCCCTTTCAGCTCGTCCGACGGAAGCGTGAGCACTGAGCAGGTACTCTCCGTCACCTGCTCCGTCGCGCACCGCTGGATGGCCAACGTGATGATTTGGCGCGCTTTGCGTTCGGCGATCTCCTTGGTTTCGTTTTCAACCCGCCGGATGATCGCCGCAGCCTCTTGCTTCACCTCGTTCTCCAGACTCTCGAGGAGGTAGCGTTTGGCTTCTTCAGCGCTCAAGCCACTAATCTCTTCAGCCTTGCGGCGCAGAGCGTTTTCCATCTCTTCGAGCTGCGCTTCGCGCTTCTCGATGGATTCAAGCTTTGCCTGAAGCGTCTGCTCCTTGTCGGCTAAAGCCTTCTCGCGCCGCTCGAAGCTTTCGATCTTCTGATCAAGAATCCGCTCTTTATTTCGTAGCCGATTTTCGATGCGATCCAGTTCGGCTCGCCGTCGCTGAGCTTCCTTTTCGGCTTGTTTTGTTCGCTGGAAGATGAGCTCTTTGGCTTCGATCTCAGCTTCCTTGCGAATCGTCTCGGCTTCTTTGCGGGCTTCCTCCAACGCCTGCTGGGCAGCTTGGTGGGCTGAGCTGATCTGCACTCCCATCCGTTTTGCGAGGAACCATACGAGACCACCGCCAACCAGAAGCACAACAACCAGTGTCACGGCGGCGGTCACCAGAATCGTTCCCAAAGGCATGGGAGTCAGTCACCTCCGTTCTATTGAATGTCAAAGAACCACCCTCCGGTCCGACGCATGGGTGAACAGTCACTCCGGGCGCCGGACTGGCTTCGCGCTACGGCATCAAAGTGCTGCGGTGGCACCGAAATGCGCGCAACACGAAGTCAATAAACAAAACAATGAAAACCAGCAATCCATTCCGAAATTTTTGGCGAATAAGGCGTTTTTTGGTTCTAATTTTTTGCTGAATCGGTTTACTTGCCATGATGGGAAGAGTAAGCTCAGCCGCTTTGTCTCGGTGATTCTTTGCAACTATCGCCTTTTCCGAAGTCCGCGAGCCGAACACGCGCTTGACGCCCTCGGGATAGAGAAAGAATCCTGTCCTCCGTGCAAGAACCACTCATCAGCATTCTGTTACCGGCACGTAACGCGGAGGCGACCCTTGGCGACGCCCTCGAGAGCATCTTGGCACAAACGTGGGTCAATTGGGAACTGGTTTTGGTGAATGACGGTTCGGTGGACGGCACACCCGAAATCGCTCACCGGTATGCGAGGCAGGATCCCCGCATCAAGGTACACCGGGCGGGTGGAGATGGGATCACCTCTGCGCTCCGAATCGCCGCAATGCATGCCCGAGGAGAATACTTGGCGCGAATGGACGCCGACGACATAGCACTCCCCGATCGGCTCGAGCGACAAATCGCCGCGTTGCAAGATAACCCACGAGCAGCGGTCTGCGGTGGGCGCGTGGAAGACTTTGGCGAAGTGGGCGAGGGCCGACGCCGCTATTCCGCATGGCTCAACTCGCTGGACAGCCCAGAGGAAATCGCTCGCAATCTCTTCGTGGAATGCCCGCTCGCTCACCCCACCTTCCTCATGCGAGGGTCCGCGTTTCGGGCCGTTGGGGGCTACGAGTCAAGGCCATGGCCTGAGGATTATGACCTTCTGCTGCGTTTCTGGCTGAATGGATACGAGCTAACCACCACGCCGCCTCCCCCCATTCTACGTTGGCGCGATTCACCCCATCGCCTCTCGCGACGCGATCCGCACTACGCCCCGGAAGCCTTTTTGGCGTGCAAAATGCACTACCTTCTGCAAGCTCCAATGCTATTGCGCAAACGCTTGGTGCAGTGGGGAGCGGGTTTGGTGGGAAAACAGTGGCTTCGCGCTTGGCCGCCCGAGCGCAAGCCGGAACTTCTGGTGGATATTGACCCAAGAAAAATTGGGCAACGCATCCACGGCATCGCGGTGGTAGAGCCAGAGACACTTGGCGCCCCCAAGGGCCGGTTCTGCGTGATCGCCGTAGGCGTCGGCGAGGCTCGCCCCCAGATTCGCGAGTGGCTGGATAGCCATGGATGGGCAGAATTGGCGGATTACGTTTTCGTAGCTTAACGGGCGCGATCCAGTGTGCGATGACGAAAGCCGGGGGCAAGTATCCTCCCACCCTCCCGCAACATCTCAACCCGCGGGTTTCGCATGGGCGATTCAGCTCAACAATCTTTTCATTTGCGCGGGGCGGATTGTCTCAACATCTGGACGCAATTTGTCAGCAGCATTACGGATTGTAGATTTTTGTTGAAATTCCGCAGATTATTTCGTGAAAGAATTCACAAGTAGAAAATCCAAAAGTGCGGAGAGGGATTGCACAGCAATGACGTGCAGCATTCCGCAACGCAAAAAGTTAAGTGGTAGTGCGGTGAGGAGAAGCACGGCGCGCCCTGCAGCTGGACAACGGCTGCAGGGCGCTTACGCTTTCAGCTTGCGGAACTCCGTACTAACTTGGTACTCTAACTCATTCTCGGAAAGGATGGGTCGTGCATGCCTGGATCAAAATTGAAAAGCGGCGAAAGTGTGGTTCTGCTGCGCGAGAATTTTGGGGCACTTTTTGACGCGCTTCGCGCAGAGGGATATAAGATTATCGGCCCGACCGTCCAGGATGGGGCCATTGTGTACGACGAGATTAACTCGCCAGATGACCTTCCGGCTGGATGGGGGGACCTGCAGGAGCCGGGCAAGTACCGCCTCCGCCGGCGCTCGGATCAGGCGCTGTTTGGCTATGTAGTCGGCCCCCATTCGTGGAAGCGTTTTTTGTTTCCGCCCCACCTGCGAATGTGGCGAGCTGTGAAAAACCGCACAGGTTTTCAGATTATTCCTGACCAAGAAGAGCCTCCGCGAATGGCGTTTCTTGGGGTCCGCCCCTGCGAGTTGCAAGCAATTGCAATTCAAGACACGATTTTTAAGGGGACGAAGTATGTGGATCCCGTATATCAAGGCCGGCGCCACGCAGCTTTGATCATCGCCGTCAATTGCGCGGAACCGGCAGGCACGTGTTTCTGCACTTCAATGAAAACCGGCCCACGTGCTTTGGCGGGATTTGACATCGCCCTCACCGAACTCCTCACGGATGGCAAACACCGTTTCCTCCTTGAGTCGGGTTCGGTGCGCGGGGTCGAGCTCTTGCGTAAGCTTCCTACCCAACCAGCTACCGAAGAGGACCGCAAAGAGGCCGAAGCCGTGACGCGCGAAGCCGCTGGGCGGATCACTCGACAGCTTGAGACAGAGGGGCTCAGAGACCTTCTTCTTTCGAACCTCGAACACCCACGGTGGGAGGCGATCGCGGACCGCTGCCTTGCCTGTGCCAACTGCACGATGGTGTGCCCAACGTGTTTCTGCTCGACGGTTGAGGATACCACCGATCTCGTGGGCAATCATGCGGAACGCTGGCGGCGGTGGGACTCGTGCTTCAACCTCGATTTCTCCTACATTCACGGGGGAAGTGTTCGGCAGTCCACGATGTCGCGCTATCGCCAGTGGATGACTCACAAGTTGGCATCATGGGTGGATCAGTTCGGGACGTTCGGATGCGTGGGGTGCGGCCGCTGCATCACGTGGTGCCCAGTCGGAATTGATATCACGGAAGAGGCGCGCCAGATGCGCCAAACCGTAGCTGCAGGAAAGGAGTGAGGAGCATGGAAACTCTTGAGCGCTATCTCGCTGAACACAAGTTCTTCGAAAACCTTCCGAAGCGCGATCTCAACTTGTTGGTTTCATGTGCGTCCAACGTGCGCTTCGATGCCGGGAAATACATCTTTCGAGAAGGCGAGTCGGCTGACAAGTTTTACCTGATTCGCCACGGCAAGGTTGCGATCGAAATTGCTGGGCCCGGTGTTGGGCCAATTATCGTGGATACGCTGGACGAAGGCGACGTTCTGGGGTGGTCGTGGCTCATTCCGCCCTACCGCTGGCGCTTCGATGCAAGGGCGATCGAGCTCACCCGTGCAATCGCTCTCGACGGAGCCTGTCTGCGTTCCAAATGTGAACAGGATCACGACCTCGGCTACGAGTTGCTCAAGCGGTTCACGTTAGTGATGGCAGCTCGCCTTGAGGCTACGCGGCTCCAACTGCTCGACCTCTATGGGACAAAGAAGAAGTGAGGAGGAGAAGCGATGAGCGAGTGGATTGATCCCATGCTGCCAAGGCCGTTCCGGGTTCGCCGATTCATCCAAGAAACCCATGACACGTTCACACTCGAGCTCGACGCTGTAGACGGCGCAAAGCCGTTCGCTTTCTTGCCGGGACAATTCAACATGCTTTACGTGTTTGGCGTGGGAGAAGTTCCGATCTCGATTAGCGGCGATCCCACATCACCAAAGGGGCTAACGCATACGACGCGCGAAGTGGGCTTGGTGACGAAAGCCATGCGCCAACTGCGCAAGGGCGACTACCTTGGTGTGCGAGGCCCTTTTGGCACGGCTTGGCCAGTAGAAGAGGCAGCGGGGAACGATGTCGTCATCGTCGCGGGCGGCATCGGTTTAGCTCCCCTGCGTCCGGCATTGTATCAGCTCATTGCGAACCGAGAGAAGTTCGGCAAAATCGTTCTTCTTTACGGAACGCGAAGCCCAAACGACATCCTCTACCAAAAAGAGCTCAAGCAGTGGCGTGCCCAGTTCGATATGGAAGTCTATGTGACCGTTGACCGCGCCACCGGCGATTGGCGGGGCAACGTGGGGGTCGTAACGGCGCTGATCCCGAAAGCTCCCTTCGACCCACTGAGCACGACCGCATTTGTGTGCGGGCCAGAAATCATGATGCGGTTCACGGTCCAAGAGCTTCAGAAGCGCGGTCTGACAAACGACAGAATCTACATCTCCATGGAACGCAACATGAAGTGTGGCATTGGCCTGTGCGGTCACTGTCAGATCGGCCCGACCTTCGTATGCAAGAATGGACCAGTTTATCGCTTCGACCACATCGAGGAACTGTTCGGAAAGCGGGAGGTATAAGCAAATGCCAAGCACCAAGAAAGCAAAAAGGCCAAAGCTTGCGGTGTTCAAGTTCGCGTCGTGCGACGGTTGCCAGTTGAGCCTGCTCGATTGCGAAGATGAGTTGTTGGACATTGCCGGCGCCGTCGAGATTGCAAACTTCCTCGAGGCATCTCGCGCCGTGGTGAAGGGGCCGTACGACGTCGCCATGGTCGAAGGCTCCATTACAACCCCTCACGATGCAGAGCGAATCCAGCAGATTCGACGCGCATCCCGCTTTCTTATCACAATCGGGGCGTGTGCCACAGCGGGAGGGATTCAAGCCCTGCGGAATTTCGCTAACGTGAAGGATTTCATTAGCGCCGTATATGCCTCCCCGCAATACATCCAGACGCTCAACAAAAGCACGCCAATCACCGACCACGTATTTGTGGATTTCGAGCTGCGGGGCTGTCCGGTAAACAAATACCACTTAGTGGAAGTGGTCAGCGCTCTGCTCAACCACCGCAAGCCAAACATCCCAAATTATGCGACGTGTGTGGAGTGCAAACGTCGTGGGACGGTGTGCGTCATGGTCAGCCACGGCACGCCATGTTTGGGTCCGGTGACTCAAGCGGGGTGCAACGCGTTGTGCCCATCGTACAATCGTGGCTGCTACGGCTGCTTTGGTCCGAAAGAATCGCCCAACACCTACTCACTCAGCGAGTGGATGCGCGATTCGCTCCAAATCCCCAAACCCGATATCGTCCGCCTCTATCGCGGATTCAACGCCTACGCCGATGCATTCAGGAGGCAAAGTGAGGCTTATGAAAAGTAACCGTGTCATCAAAGTCGATGCGCTCGCCCGTGTCGAGGGAGAGGGCGCCATCTATGTTAAGATTCGCAACGGCCAAGTCGCCGACGTAAAGCTCAAGATCTATGAGCCACCGCGGTTTTTCGAGGCCTTCCTCCGCGGCCGGCGCTACACCGAGGCGCCCGATATCACGGCCCGAATCTGCGGGATCTGCCCGGTCGCGTACCAGATGAGTTCGGTCCACGCCATGGAGAACGCATGTGGCGTGAAGGTTGGTGGACAACTCCGCGCGCTGCGTCGCTTACTCTACTGCGGCGAATGGATCGAGAGCCACGCTCTCCACGTCTTCATGCTCCATGCGCCGGATTTCCTTGGCTATGAGGATGCAATCCAAATGGCGAAGGACCATCCGGACGTCGTGAAGATGGCGCTCGAACTCAAAAAAATCGGGAACGAGATTGTGCAGGTGCTGGGCGGACGTGAGGTTCACCCGATCAACGTTCGCGTTGGGGGCTTCTATCGCGTGCCAACGAAGCGCGAGTTCGCCCCTCTAATCGAGAAACTCAAATGGGCACTCGAAGCCTCCCTCAAGAGCGTGGCGTTTACCGCCAAGTTGCCCTTCCCAGATTTTGAGCAAGACTACGAATTTGTGGCGCTGCGGCATCCAGACGAATACCCTCTGTGCGAAGGGCGGCTCGTCTCAAACAAAGGCTTGGACATTTCAATTGCGGAATTCACTGAGCACATTGTCGAAGAGCACGTTGCACATTCGAACGCCCTCCATGCGCGAATCGTGAAACGCGGAGCCTTCTTCGTCGGGCCGAACGCGCGATACAGCCTGAACTTCGATAAGCTCCCGCCCGTGGCCCAAGAGGCCGCGAAAGAAGCAGGGCTCGAGCCTGTGTGTCGCAACCCCTTCAAGAGCATTGTCATCCGTTGTGTGGAAATGGTGTTTGCGTGCTACGAGGCGTTGCGGATCCTCGAGCAGTACGAACCGCCCGATCGCCCATACGTGGACACACATCCGCGCGCCGGTATCGGACACGGCTGCTCGGAGGCACCGCGGGGCATTCTTTACCATCGCTACCGCATCAACGACGAAGGGCTTATCGTGGACGCGCGCATTGTGCCGCCGACGGCTCAAAACCAGCGCACAATTGAACTCGACCTGCAAAACTTCGTGCCGCGTCACATGAATCTTTCCGATGAGAAGCTGACGTGGGTGTGCGAGCAGGCCGTGCGCAATTACGACCCGTGCATTTCGTGCGCGACCCACTTCCTGAAACTTCACATCGAGCGGGAATAGCGGCCGAGTGTGGCCACACGCGCTGCATAAATAGAGCAGCACCGTTTCTCACGGCGACTGGCGGCGGCACATGATGCTGCAGCGCCATGGTGGAGACGCGCGGGGTGGGAGCTGTTTTAGCTAAGCAGTGAACGAGGTGCGCTCGGATTCCGGTCAGGGGTCGTGCTTGATACCCATGCACATCCCATGCCCAGAAACGGGTATCGGTCAGGCTACCAGATGCGCGGCCGAACTCAGAGCTTTGCGTGCAGCCGGGACTGCGCGAAACTCTGCCTCAAGAGATCTCGGAGAAAGGTTAAGATTGCCTGCGACCTAAGGCGTTTTCTCTGCTTCGTCATGCTTTTGGTCAACCATGCCTCACTGGCAGGCGCCGAGGACTTGCAGGCGGAAGCGGTGGAGGGGGCCGCCGGGCTGCTCGGCTTCGACGTCGAGCATGCCCTCCAGTGCCACTGGCTGCGAACTCCGAAGCGTGACCTTCACCTGCGGCGGACCACTGCCGTCGCGTTCCACGCAATAGCTCGCGATCTGCGCATCCCACCCGGGGCCCGGACATACCGTCACACTCGTCGCTGAGTCCCCAACCGAAACCCGACCCACCAGTTCCGTCCCTACCCGACCAATCCCCAAATCCAACACCGCTGGCTCCACCCTAACCGGCGAAACCACACGCAGACGCACCACCGGCAGATCCGGCTGAAACGACCGCCGAGCCTGCCCGCGTGGCGAACACCACGCAAGCTCATGCTCCCCCACCGGCGGAACGTCCGTCAGACGCAACTGATAACGAACCCGATCCCCCTCTTTCGCGATTCGGCGGCACTTCACCCACGGCTGCTCCACACAAAACTCCATCCCCCGCGGCGCTAACGACTCCTCACGACACACCAACGCAAACTCACCCAGCACCACGTCAGGGCGTTGGTACGCGGGATCCACTCGAATCTCCAGCAGCCCCGGATCCGGCTCACACGATGCCAACACCCGAGCTGTCACGTCGAGCACGATAAATGCCTGCCCCTTCGAGTTCTTGAAGTACAACTGTTCGCCGAAAGGACCGCTTTCGCGTGGCTTGAGCGAAACCGTCACTTTTGCCTCCCCGAGCGGCGGAATCGGCGACGGGTCCACTTGAACACTCAGACAATCACAGCGCATCGCGCGCTCAAACGTCAGCGGCTCGGGCACCGGATTGCGCACCACAACCTCCGTCGTCGCTCCCTCCCGACTCCCCACAACGCCTAAGTCTAACTCCACCTCCACACGCTTGCGCGCCGCTTCGATCATTGCTCGGATTTGCTCCTCGTGATCAGAAGAGGGAAACGACGCAGTGCTTCCTTGTGGCCTTGTGAGAAACCAGAGTGCACCTCCACAAAACAATAGGAGGACACCGAGCGACAACCGAACCAAGCCAACGTTTCCGCGAGTTCGATTATTTTCCTGCAATGAGCCCAGGGAATCGCCTGCAGAGCGATAGATGAACCGTCTGCGAAATACCCGCGCAACTGCTAGGATTATGTAAACCGCGCCGAGACTCAGTGGGACCACATAACCGTACGAATAGCCCCACACAACGACCGCGAAGAGCACTTTTCCCGCAGTGGTTTGTGGAGAAGATTTTAACCTTTTTCGAGCGTGCGCGTGACGTTCTTGCAGGGTTGGTAGCCCCGGTTTCGTCGTTTCCCAACCTGTCCCGTAATCTTGCACCCACGTCCCGGCCGGCACTTCAAGCAAATCAAGAAGCTCATCGACCGATGCAAGAGGCCTCAGGCTTTTGACTGTTATCGTTGTGATATTACCACGTTCTCCCGCTCTCCAACTATAGATGATCTTTGACGGGAAATTCCCTACGAACGTTCCCACCCCCTCAAAATGGGCCTCGCGATTCCACCGAGGGTCTTTGCTCCCACTTACGGTGGTGCGGCTAAGTTTTCGGTCCGCATTAAAATAGCATGTTATTTCTTCTCCGAACCAATTTTTCGCCGTGCAGCTACGCTCGGAATGGGTATCCGTAAGCCCTTTCAGGGTCCGTGATTGTGGCAACATCATGTATAGGATCTCGTAGACAAATGGCACGGGCCCAAATAACCGAACACCATCCTCACTGGTTACGTATCCACCTTGAGGATCCCCAGTAAACTGAAGAATCGGTAGTTGAGCTTTCCCGGCCGGTGCAGAGAAGTCGCCCGCACCAATGGGGAGCGAAAAACTAAAACTTTTCGCAAAGCCTTTCGCGTTCAGAGGTACCGTGCTCTCACCACGGCGTAAATCGGCTACGCCAATGGCTCGCGCCCAGTACGGCTCGTAACAAGCCCATATCATGTAGGGCGCCGATCTAACAAACGGTGGTGATGCATTGGACCAATTGAGCTCCGAGGCTCTCACGCTCTCACATTCTACTACCGCACGAGTTGGTATTTCGGGGATCAACAACGTAACGTCTCGGCAATGCCCTCCCGTTGACATCAAACTCACGAATGACGAGAGTAAGACCGCTTTTGCGATAAGCCCAACCCTCATGGCATCTGAGGACCTCCCACGCCACCCAAAACCAGAGTAGGGGCAAACACCTTCAAAGGTATAAGATCACCAATCCGGCCGACAATAGTTCCTTGCAATCATGCCTGAACTCGTACGGGACCGAACAAAGATCCAGATGTGCCTGCCCCATCTGGATAAAGACTGTAGGCTCACCACAGCACATGACAGTGTAAACACTCAATGCTGAGACAAGTCCACAAAATTCCAAGACTGCTTAGGTAGACTATTTGTGGGCACTGAATCAGAGAAGACTCCCAAGTGGGGTCGGGTGAACGATACTCAGGTAAATGAGGTCATCACACTCACCGGAAGACACCGGTTGCATGGAGATAAGAGCAACTGGCAAGGCAGCAATTCTGACGCCGAGGTCAAGCACAATAAGAATTGTTTTGCCCTCACACGACGGCTATTTGAACTATTATCAGTCGCTCGCACGAATACTGCTTGTTTTGTTTCTTTTCGTCTGGCTCCTGACCGACCGGATAAGGGTCCCGTCTGTTGTCTTCTTTCCCTTTTCCCACTCGATCCCCCTGTGACAACGCAGGTTTCGCCTTGCCTCCTTCCTCACTGGCAGGCGCCGAGGACTTGCAGGCGGAAGCGGTGGAGGGGGCCACCGGGCTGCTCGGCCTCCACATCAAGCATCCCCTCAAGCGCCTCTGGCCGCGAACTGCGAAGCGTGACCTTCACCTGCGGCACTCCTCCCTCGCGTTCCACCCGGTAGCTCGCGACCTCCCCATCCCACCCCGGGCCCGGACGTACCGTCACACTCGTCGCCGAGTCACCCACCGAAACCCGACCCACCAGTTCCTTCCCTACCCGACCAATCCCCAAATCCAACACCGCTGGCTCCACCTTCACCGGCGAAACCACACGCAAACGCACCACCGGCAAATCCGGCTGAAACGACCGCCGACCCTGCCCGCGTGGCGAACACCACACAAGCTCATGCTCACCCACCGGCGGAACATCCGTCAGACGCAACTGATAACGAACCCGATCCCCCTCTTTCGCGATTCGGCGGCACTTCACCCACGGCTGCTCCACACAAAACTCCATCCCCCGCGGCGCTAACGACTCCTCACGACACACCAACGCAAACTCACCCAGCACCACGTCAGGGCGCTGATATGCGGGATCCACCCGAATCTCCAGCAGCGCCGGATCCGGCTCACACGACGCCAACACCCGAGCTGTCACGTCTACCCTGAGGCGTACTGCCCCCTCATCGTCAACGAACAAAAGTTGCTCAAGCAGGGGGCGCTTCTTTGCGGTATAAGATGGACTTTGAGCGTTGCGCTCTGATTTGGTGAAATTCTGGTCGCCGAGCTGACAACGCGAAGATTACTGCATCTACATCCCGCCCTCTGGTAGCTAAGAACTCGCGAGGTCGTGTTTACAACTTCGATTTCCGTGGTCACATCGTCGCCAATCTGCAAAACACCAAGGTCGCAATCAATCCTGTTAGGCGGCTCATTTACATTTACCTGATAAGGAACTTGTTTATGTTGGGCAGCCGATCGCAAGACTTGAAGCCCAATTCCGAAAGCGATTAGAAGACTCCCGACGAGCAGAAACAGAAGTGTCCCGCTCTTCTGCCACCCACTTTCCTCAGTCTGACGCATCATAGTATGGCTAATCTCTTTTTTTGCGCCTCAATAGTAATTGGATAGCTCCAAAGCCCAAAAGGACAACACCCGCTGCAATCAGGAGCGTCACTCCATGGGTTAAAGTGAACCGATAAATAGCAAGCCACCATGGCGGCTGATCTACGGGCGTGGTTCGTACCGAATGACGAGCTGCTGCCCGGACCTCAGACTCCGTCGGCCAACCTTTATCCTGAAGCGTCCATTCGGTACGGTAGCGAACATCCCTTACGCGTGTTCCTTTGGGAACCTCCGTCAGCGCGAGAAGATCCTCCACGCTGTTCAAAGGCTGATAGCGAGTGATCGTCATCGTGCTTTGGCTCTGCACTCGCCCGTTCCACTGCAGTGAAATTGCAATTTGCGCGGGGAAATCCGCGCACTGCTGAGGCGACCACACAAAACGCCCCTCCGCGACCCAATTCGATGGGTCACGCTTGGCAGGTCGTTTCGCCACACTTGCCACCAAGTACCCACCTTGATCAAACTCACAGGTTAGATCTTCCCCGTAACGGTTCACCCCCACCGCGAGGGTTCTCTCCCCTCTCTCTTCAATTCGATGGAGGTTTTGGCGAGTTGGAACAACGTGGCTGAGCACACTATCCCACCACCCGTTTGGCAAGAACACCTTTTGCCCGTCCTTGAGCTCATAGCCTGAACATTCGTCGGAGTTGTGAAATGTTAGGAACGAAAACCCTTTGGGAGACACCGTCAAGGCACCACATCCAATGGGAAGCGAGAATGCGAAGCTACTTACGAATCCCTTCGCATTCAGTGGAAACGTGTAAGATTGGGAACGGGTTTGCAAACGGATCCCCTGACCACGAAGATAGTAAGGTTCGTAACAGGCAACAGCGTTTTCCCACGTCTCCCCGTTAGAGTCTACGGTGGTGTACCAATAAACTGCTTTGGGTGGCACCTGAAAAAACTTCAACTCGCCAGCCCCCACCTTCACAGCACACATGGCTAAGACAGAAAGTAACACCACCTTGCTTTTTCGCATGCTTATCATCTCAGCTCATGTATCCTTTTTTCATGGGCAATCGCCCGTGATTATGTCGAAGGGCACCTCAAATTGTTTTCTGCAGATCTCATAGCTTTCAGGGACGTAACGACACCAATATGTCTGCTTCTCGCACCATGGACACTCCTCATACCACCAGGGAAACTCATAGCAAACCCCACAAGTAATGCGTGGCACGTAGGTCTTTGGACAGTCAGCTCCGGGATCTTTCCAGATCCAAGACGCACAAATCTGATCATCCCCTGACCACGTGCAGAAACCGACCTTCCCAGCCGTCGCGATGTTATGGGTGCACAAAAAACCCACGTATAGCAAAAAGATCCTAAGAAAGGCCTTGGGCATTTTTCCGAAGGCAGGAAGCACAAGACTCTTAGCCTGTCCCCCTTGCACAATTACTGACGTTTTACCTTCCTTCACTGCTTCCGGGATTCGCTGGGTTCTCATGGGTCGACCCTCCTGAATGAAATAAAACGTTTCGATTTCCCCCTCGTCGCTCGCGTACAAGGTAAAAACAATTCACATCCCGTGTCATTTTTCTGTTTTTTTCCGCTGGACCGCGACAAGGCAGAGTTTGTTCTGTCTCCTTCCTCACGGGCAGGCGCCGAGGACTTGCAGGCGGAAGCGGAGGAGGAAGCACCGGGTTTCTCAGCTTCCACGTCGAGCATGCCCTCAAGCGCCACAGGCCAAGAGCTACGAAGCGGGACCTTCACCTACGGCGGGGCGCTACCACCCGTTTCCAGAGATTCACCTTAGCGGTCAAGTTCACCGTCTGCGGTCGCGCGTTGAATTTCCTTCTTGTGTCCGATGGAACTTCTTGCAGAACCCTACAGCACTGACAAAAGTCAGTCTGCGAGCAAGGTCTCTCCGAAGTAACACGCCCACTTCACCCCTCAAGCGCAACTTCTAAGCACGTTGAGTTTTGATAATCAACTTGATGTAATGATAACAAGATATCAAAACTTATGCAAAACAAAAGAGTCGCAGGCGTGGTCCATTTACGAATAGATTCAGATTTCGTTTCCATGGTTTAACGGTTCTCTTCTTTTAGTTGGAATATACGCCGCCAAGATATCGGGCACAGGTCCAGCCGAACCGTGCAAGCGCTCTCCATTCCGGAGAGTCGCGTGTGGGGATTTCCCGTCGCGTCTCCATCAGCACTACCGCGATCCAATCGGCCCCAGCCCCCTTGACCCTCACCACATCGTAGACGTACGTATCCCCACCGTCCGTGTAGGAATAAGCTCGCGCTGCGAACTGTCCGTCCAACCACCGGGCTAAACCCAGCCGCGGTTCGCGGTTGAGGAGCGCATCCCGCGCCACCGCTCCGAGCAAACGATCCGATTTCGTGAGTCCTTCCATCAGACGTGCAACCTCGCGAGCCTCCAAGACCAAACCGCCCTCTCCGCTAAACAAACTGCCTGTGGTCTCACGCATAAACTCAGGAAGCGGTCGATTTCGGAGCCACCTCTCCACCGCCCGCATTGCAGCCTCGTCCCCCCCACTCAAGCCACTCCTCAGCGCTCTCGCCAACGTCAGCTGGGAACTCGTGGAACAATCTCGAGACCCCGGCTCGACGCCAAGCACGGGCATCTGGCACGACGCTGTCGTCTCCTTTTCCAACTCTACCTGTGCCACTGCACACGCGACCGCAAGGTCGCGCAGCCCCCACGCTTCAAAAGCTTTGCCTTCCCCGGAGCTCCAATGCCGGCCCGTCGTGTAGTCCTCGACCCAGTACGCATAGCGCGCTGACCAGCGCGGAAGGAGCGACGACAAGCGTTTCGCAAACCACTCATCGGGTGAAGGCAACGGGCGGCGCCACTCAGCGAGATAAAGGCACAAGAGCGCGAGGCTCAGGGCACCCGACAATATCCCCGGACGCCGCAACCACAGCAGCCAGTCGCCCCGTCTGCGTAGTGCAGCCAACCTCAATCCCCTCGTAACACTCGCCTCGACCTCGCCGCCGGTCCGCAAGACTTCCCCCAATACAAAGCCAAGGATGAATACATACATCCCGATCTGCCACATGTTCTCCGCAGACAACGAGACCAAGCTCCCCGCGACTGCCAACCGCGGCAGGAGAAAACTCCAATGCCAACGCCAGGCAAACCCGAAAACAGCAAGGGCGATAAGCCCTAAGACTGGAACTCCCGTGGCACAAAGGAGCGACGCAAGCTCGCTATGTACCAAAAGATACGGGCCCTCGGGAAGCCCCGGTGCTAACGTATAACGAGGTAGGAGCACGGAGGGGGCGAGATTTCCCCAACCGCTGTAAGGGCGCTCCGCGACCGCCCACAAAATTGTCTCCCACGCGGAAAGTCGGTTGGTAACCGAGGCGTCTTGGAGATCCACAGAAGCGATGAGGCGCCGCAGTCCATAAGGTACCACCGCTAAGCCAATCACAAACACGCCGCACGCGCCAACGATAAGCGTCCGGGACAACGCCTTCTCACGGGGGGAAGCTCCTCGCCCCGCAACACAAAGGAGGGCGAAGCACTGAAGGAGGAATCCGACATACGCCGACCGGCTGTAAGTGACGAGCAGCGCGCCGACCATGAGTACGAGCAAGATCAACGGAAGAAAGCGTGCCACGCGCCGATAAAGACTCCGGCCAAGAGGTTCGAGCGAGGAACGACGCTGCGCCAACCCCGCTACGGTCAGAGGCCAGATAAGCAAAATCAAATTCCCCATAAGGTTCGGGTAAAGTGCGATTGCAGCACTTCGGTAGGCTCCCGTGTAGAACCCCATGCTGTCGCGGGGTACCACCCAGTCAATCTTGTTAAAATCTCGCCCGGAGAGGACAAGAGAGGAATTGGCGAATTGTACGCTTGCGAAGTCGGCCAAGGCAAGGGCACTTAGGCACGCCACGTAACCGACGAAGAACCGCCGCACGTAAGTGCGCATGTCGGGCAAGATTCGACACGCGATCGCATACACGCCGGCGACAAGCAGGATGATCGCAAAGTGCCCTACAGATGAGTTTGGATAAGTTGTCGGGTCAGCGGTCACAGTGCTCAGTGATGCCCAACGGCTATCAGAGAGAAATTTGAACGAGGCCAGATAAAGGACGGTGAGCAGACATAGGACTGGCACCCAGCGGCGGGGTGGCATTGCCCCGAGAAGCGCACACGCCGTCAGCAACCAGATGGCTCTCGGGTACGCTTCAAAAAGCGAGTAAGGGATGACGATGAAAGACGAAGCAGCGAGGACGGCTAAGAGTACGGCGCTTCCAAACGCGAGAATGCGGGCGAGTTTCCAAATCACGGTTCGGAATACTCCTTGGGGGCAGTTGAAGCTACGCTTCCCTCGTAAGACTCGCATAGGGAACTCTTGGAGAAACGATCAAGAGTAGAATCCTTGGCTGGGTCAGCGCGTGCTCTGAAGCAAGACGCGAGTGGAAGTTGAACACCGATTTTTTCAGATTTTTTTCAGATTCTGCCCACTCAAAAAACCGGTGGGTGACGAGCGACCCAGTACGTGACCAAGAGCAGTCACGATACCACGAGAAGGACTCAATAAGGGCGGCCACTAACGCGCCCCGGTAGGGACAAAAGGCGATTTTTACCATCTCGGAGCCACCATTATTGACCGGTCGCATCAAGGGTTCGGGTTCGATCAGATTCGTGGAGTCCCAAAAAGTGCATTGGAAGTACGCGACGCTTCGAGTGAGGAATTTTTGTCTTGGGAGCCGCAATGGGAACCGTGCTGCGCGGTGGCCCCTTGAATAAAGTTTCGTAGGTAGCGAATAATAATCTATTAGTTTAGTAGACTAATAGCACTAATGCGCCTGCGTAGTGCGGTTTGAGTCTTCAGCAGCTTACTTAGGCGACATTTGCGTATCGATAAGGAGTAACGAACATTGAGTCCACTTCAGCCCGGTCCAGTCTCGTCAATCTCGCCCCATGGCGGAAAGCTTGTAAACCGCTTACTCGAGGGGGAGGCGCGCGAAGAAGCAATTGCGCGCGCCGAGCATTTACCCAAACTCAACGTCGGGGAGTGGGAAGCCTCAGATATTGAGATCATCGCTGTGGGGGCCGCATCTCCCCTCGAAGGCTTTTTGAACTTCGACGACTACGAAAGCGTCGTCAACAGCATGCACCTCACCTCGGGGCTGCCTTGGACGATCCCGCTCACCCTGACGGTGACGGAGGACTTCGCCGGCCGAGTGAAAGAAGGCGATGACGTCGCAATTTACGGTCCGGACGGAACGTTACTGGCTATCCTCCATGTGGAGTCCAAATTCCGCTACAATAAAGCAAACGAAGCGGTGCAGGTTTACGGGACCGACGATGAAAAGCACCCGGGGGTTGCCGCGCTTATGAAACGCGGGGAGTTTGCGTTGGGTGGGACTTTGGATGTGATCAATCTGCCCCCGCACGATGATTTCGTGGAATACCGCCTCACGCCAGCCCAAAGCCGCGAGGCGTTCCGCAAGCGCGGCTGGCGCCGCATCGTGGCATTTCAGACCCGCAACCCCATCCATCGCGCCCATGAATACATGCAAAAAGTGGCGATGGAGATCACGGACGGCCTCTTTCTCCATCCGCTGGTGGGCCAAACGAAGGGCGACGACGTTTCCGCCGAGCTCCGCATGCGTACCTACGAAGTGATCGTGGAGAAGTACTATCCGCGCGAGCGCGTGATCATAGGTGTGAATCCGGCGGCGATGCGTTACGCAGGACCACGCGAGGCGATTTTTCATGCCCTCATCCGCAAAAACTACGGCTGCACGCATTTCATCGTGGGGCGCGACCACGCGGGGGTCGGAAGCTACTACGGAACCTTCGACGCGCACTATATCTTCGACAACTTTGACCCGCAAGCGATTGGGATCACCCCCCTATTCTTCGACTACACGTTTTACTGCCGGGCGTGCGGGAACATGGCGAGCGTAAAAACCTGCCCGCACTCGAAAGAGCATCACGTGACACTGAGCGGGACGAAGGTCCGCGAGATGCTCTCGGCGGGCGTCATGCCGCCACCAGAATTCACGCGGCCTGAAGTCGCTCAGATCCTTATCGAGGGCTACGCTCAGCAAAGCGAGGGTGCGGGCATTTAAGGTCGTCGCTGAGCAGAAAAAGCGAAACCGGAGATAAGCGTTGTGACGGTGAGCGCTACGCGTTCGTCAGCGATTACAAATATCGCGCGAGCGTGCAGCGCTCAGCGTCTCTACTTAGGAAACCAATCGACGGGTCGTCCGATTCGATGCCTCCGTGTTGACATTCTATATGTTCATGAGAAAAACTATACTGAAAAAGTACTGCTTTTGCCAAAGCAGTCTCAGTAAGTTGGTCAAGAAAGGAACATCATGATGAGGTACTCTAAGCAATCCATCAAGATTGGGTGCTTCCTATTGTGCACGGTCAGCATCCCGCTTGCTGCCCTGTGTCATGAAACAGGCAAGCCCCATGTCCACTCGACGAGCATCCAAGCCGGGCTTCTTTCTGCGAACGAAGCGCCTGCAGCAAAGGCCGACAGACCGAACAAACAAGACGTCGAGTGGCAGACCCAAACAAATGCAGGAACTGCGCGGACTTCACAAGATCGAGCCACGTCCACCAACCCAAGCGATATAGAGCAGACAAAGAACAGGGGACAGGTAGGCCTACCGCCTCGCGATAAAGATAAACCTTCCCGAACGAAACAGCCAACAAAGGCGGGGCAGGATGTGGATGCCGATGGGCGGGCCGTTGCGCCTAAGGCGTCCCCACTGCCAGCCGAAGACGAAGAAAACCCGTGGAGTTCAGCAAGCGGGTCGAGCGAGAAGCAGAAGGCCCCCCAAACCCCTCGCGAAACGGAGCCACGAAAGGATCGCCCTCTCGGTACTCGCCTCCAGCTTAAAGAGACGGGGGCCTCTGAGACGCCCCAATCTCCTGAACGCGGCAAGGCCCTGATCGCTGGCACTCCATCTCCCGGCCCAACCGTATCACCAACCAAACCCAACGATCCGATTGCGTTGGAGGCGTCCTCGGACGTGGCGGGCCAGCCAAAACCGTCGGGCGCTGTGCCAGCGCGTACGCCAACGCAAACGCAGGACCCAACCGAAACACCACGCCATCCGGTGGATCCGACGCCACCCACTGAGCCGGCACCGACGTGGACACCGAAGCCGTCGAGCTTCACATCGCCCCGAGCGGAAGCCCCCCGACACACCTCTCAGCAGCAGGCGTCGAACGCAACCGTCGATCAGCAGTTCGAGTGGCGCGGCTTGGTAATCTATCCGAACGGGTCCGTGCCGAACGACATCGCCGAAGAATTCAGCCGCAATTTTTCAAAGCTTATCCTGAGGAAGGCAGGGGAAACTGGACAGCGGAGCGTGAAACGCACCGCCGACGAAGGTGCCGTTGATGTCGCCTCCCTCACCTTAGACGAATTCGCGCGAATTGTTGCGTTGGGCAGCAAGCTTACGAAAGCCGACGCAGCACGCTCGGCGGGAGATCTTGCGGACATTCCGCTCAAGCAAGGATTCGTGAAACTGGGGAAGAGTCCTCTCGAGCTGCTTATCATCAACGTCACGCATCACCGACAACCCGCGTCGGACGCAGCCAATGGTTCTGCTACTGACGGTAGCGCCGCAGCTAAGCAACCGACGTGCTCCTGTAAATGCGGCCCGGGTTGCACCTGCGTGTGTCGGGATGCGAAGAAGGATGATTACTTTTGTTTTTGTTTCCTCAACCCGGGTGAGTTCCCCACATTAGGGACGCACGACGATTCGGTTCCGCCCTTTACGTTACCATCGAAATTTGGTTGTAGGGTCGTGGTGTTGACGTTCGGCCAAACGGAAGAAACGCTGCCTAAATTTGGCGAAGAGCTTCGGAAAGCGGTTGGTGATAAGCAATTCCTTGAGGGAACTCAGCCCGTGAAGGTCGTTCGTTACTAAAGCGCCTCACGATAAACCCTCTTTTAAACACCGCGGGAGGTTGCGCCCGCGGTGTTCCATTTTTATTCTCGCCGGTTATTTCCCAGTGTCCTCCACTCGCGCATCAAAGGAAGAAGAGCCTTGCGCTCCGACACATCGGTTCAACCCGTCGTTACCATTCTACTCAAGGCGGGTCGATCGACCGCAGCGCTGAGACGCCTCCGAATCCAGCAGTTGAAAATTCTGCTCGGAACGCGCAGCACCGTTCACGCGCGATCTACGATGGCTTTTCGTGCCAAACGAAACTGCGCACAAAGGAGGATTCGAAGTGCTCAATCATGTTTTTGCTTTCTTGGTCGTGGTTGGGATTCTCGTCGGGCTAAGCTCGTCGGTCTATCACGCAAAATATGGGGAAACGGTGCAACGCGTCGTGGACGGGCGCGAGGTCACGGAAGTGGTGCAGTATCCGACCGTAAGCGAAAAGCTCAAAGCGATCGCAAAAGCTGGGGATCGCATCACTCAGGCAGCAATCAACGTTTCGGGGTTCCGTTACACGGATCCTGAAACGAAGCAGGAAAAAGCCGGGGCCGTGGGTTTGGCCATAGATTACATCGGGATTATGGCGCTGTGGCTCGGGTTCATGAAGATTGCCGAGGCGGCGGGTCTCATCCAGGCGTTGGCCAAAGCGATTGCGCCGGTGTTTCGGTTTCTTTTTCCGCGTGTGCCTGTGGATCATCCGGCTGCGGGAGCAATGCTGCTAAACATCGCAGCTAATATTTTGGGGCTCGATAATGCCGCCACGCCCTTGGGGATCAAGGCAATGCGCGAACTTCAGGAGCTGAACGGCCAAAAGGACACCGCCACGAACGCTATGTGTATGTTTTTGGCGCTAAACACCTCGAGCCTCACCTTGCTCCCGGCGTCGGTCATCGCATGGCGTGTAGCTTCGGGCTCAACGGCGCCAACCACCATCATCGTTCCCATCCTGATTGCAACGACTTGCGGCAAGATCGCTGCGATCGTGGCGAGCAAGCTATTCGAGCGACTGAGCCCTGAGCCACCCTCAAGTGCGGAAATTGCTGCCACTGCGTCGGCGAACCCAAAGGAGGTGTGCGAATGAGCGGCTCGATCGAACTCATCAATAGCTGGGTAATTCCTCTGACTTTCCTTTTCATCGTTAGCTACGCTTATGCTCGGAAGATCAAAGTCTATGAAGTCTTTGTGGAAGGGGCCAAGGAGGGGTTCAACGTGGCCGTCATGATCATCCCCTATCTGGTCGTGATTCTCTCGGCGATCGCAATTTTCCGGGTGAGTGGGGCTATGAATCTTGTGGCGAACGCGATTGGGTATTTGATTCCACCTTCCCTTGTGCCACCCGACATTATTCTTCTTTCGCTCGTGAAACCCCTGAGTGGGAGCGCCGCTCGTGGCGTCATGCTCGACATCTTTAGCCGCTACGGGGTGGATAGCATGCAGGGGTTCATGGCGAGCGTGATCCAGGGAAGCACCGAGACCACATTTTACGTGGTGGCCGTGTATTACGGTGCCATTGGTGTGAAAAATACGCGTCACACCATTCCTGCGGGCTTGACGGGCGAGTTCACAGGTATAGTAGTCTCCATAATCTTAGCTCACATGTACTTTGCCGGCAAATAGGCAATGGTGCTCGTTTACACCGTAAAGAGGCTTGGCCAATGAATGAAGTGGGAATGAAACAACTGCTGTTTGCCTACGGCGCGTACGCGGTGCTTACGGTTGCGTACGCCCTTCTGCGGGGCAAGCCCCGTCTGCTGATGACTCATCTGAAGTACAACGTTCTCATTGCTGGCGCCTTCGTCATGGTTTTGCCCTTCTATTGGATGGTCATCACTTCTTTCAAAGACTACGCCGAAGCGATGGCGTATCCGCCGACGTGGTGGCCCGAGAAGTTCTTGTGGCACAACTACGTGGAGGCGTGGAACAAGCCGGAGGTTGGATTCGGGCGATACTTCTTCGTGAGCACCTACACGGCCATTGTGTGCACTGTCGGCACCTTGGTGACGAGTGTCTTAGCAGGTTACGCCTTTGCACGGATGAATTTTTTCGGTAAAGGGCTTTTCTTCTACATCGTCTTAGCGACGCTGATGGTTCCCGGCGAAGTCCTGCTCATCCCCAAATACATCATCCTTTCCAACCTCGGCTGGCTCGACACGTATAAAGCGCTGGTCGTGCCGTGGTTGGCGAGCGTGTTCACGATCTTCCTCGTGCGACAGTTCTTCATGACCATCCCAAACGACTTATGGGATGCGGCGCAGATTGACGGCGCGGGGCGCTGGCGGTTCCTCTGGCAAGTCATGGTACCGCTCTCGAAGCCGGTTCTGATCACGAGCGGAATTTTCTCGTTCATCGGCACGTGGAACTCCCTCCTCTGGCCCATCATCGTAACCTCCAAACCCGAGATGCGCACGATCATGGTGGGCTTGCAGGTGATGAACAGCGAGGCAGGCAACGAGTACCACCTGCTCATGGCAGCGAGCACATTTTGTATCCTGCCCATCGTGATCATTTTCTTCATCCTGCAACGGTTCTTCATCGAAGGGATTGCACGAAGCGGGCTGAAATCGTAAGGCCCACCGAAGGCGTTTCTGACGAATAATTGCGCTCTCTTGCTCTTAGGTTTTAGGACGGATCTGGTACCGAGCAAAACGACCGGGGATAAATATGAGTGGAAATGAATCGCCTGTGGGCGGGCAGGCCGTGATTGAAGGGGTGATGATGCGTACCGCCCGCGGGGTGGCCATCGCAGTGAGGCGCGCCGACGGTCGCATCGTAGTACGCTCCGAGCCCTACTGTCCCATCACGAAACGAATTCGTTGGCTGCGTTTTCCCATCATTCGCGGCGCTGTCAGTCTATTTGAAATGCTTGCTATTGGATATCGTGCCCTCCAGTTCTCCGCGGACGAAGCGACCAAGGACGCAAAGGCGGCAGAAGCTCAAAAGCAAGGCAAGGTGGCCTCAGAAAAAGAGGGCGAGGAAGCTACCGGCATGTCCAAGCTTGAGATGGCAGGCACGATGGCGCTTAGCTTGGTAATCGCGATCGCGTTGTTTGTCGTGGTTCCCAACCTCGCGACCCACTATGCAGCCATCTTGTTCACCGGCCAAGGGGACCGCCGATTGCTGGAAGAACAATCCCCGATTCTCTACAACTTAGTCTCGGGTATGATCCGCGTGGCGATCACCGTGGGATACATTGCTGCCATCTCCTTGATGCCAGATGTGCGTAGGCTGTTCCAATATCACGGCGCGGAACACAAGACCGTCAGCGCATACGAAGCGGGGAAACCCCTTACCGTTGAAAACGTTCGGCCTTTCACGACCCTGCATCCGCGGTGCGGCACGACGTTCATCGCTATTGTGCTCATCGTCGCGATTCTCGTCTTTGCAGTCTATGCGCGTATTCTCATGCTTGTGTGGCCCGAGTTCGGGACGTTGCCTTTTGCTTTGCGCAAGACATTCCTGATTCTGAGCCATATCCTGTTGATGCCGGTGATTGCGGGGGTGTGTTTCGAACTTCTGCGTCTCGGCGGCAAGTACCCGAACAATCCCCTTATCCGGATTCTCATTACGCCTGGCTATTGGTTTCAGCGCCTGACAACAAAAGAACCCGACGACTCAATGTTGGAAGTGGCGATTTGCGCTTTGGAGGCTGCATTTGAACCTGCTGCCGAGCCGGCAGAGCGCATCATTGAACCGGCGCAAGACCTACAGTTAGCCGCTGGTTGAACAACCATCGGGATCCGTCTGATTCCGCGCCAGCACCGACCCCATTACAAGCCCCGGAATAACTCCTCGCTGCGGAAAATGGTTTCGCTGCGGTCGGGCCCGACGGAGATGAAGTCCATGCGTGCGCCTATGAACTCCTCCAGTGCAAGAACGTAGTCGCGCGCCTCGCTTGGCAAAGCTTCAAACGAGCTGATTCCCTGCAGAGGGGTCTTCCAGCCACGGAATCGCTCGTAGACAGGTTCTACTTTGTCCTCGGGTTCGAGCCCAAACGGTAACAAATCCACCATTTTGCCGTTCACCTTGTAGTGGGTGCACACAAGGATCTCATCGAGATTGCTCAGGACATCAAGCTTCATGAGGGCAAGGTTCGTGATCCCGCCAATCTGCAAAGAACGGCGCACGGCGACACAATCAAACCAACCACAACGCCGGGCACGCCCCGTTGTCGCACCGAACTCTCCGCCCCACGCGCGCAATTGCGCGCCGAGGGGATCCTCCAGCTCCGTGGCAAACGGTCCAGCTCCCACTCGGGTCGTGTAGGCTTTCACTACGCCAACGACTTTGTTGATTTTTCGCGGGGCAACGCCCAAGCCGGTGCAAACGCCACCGGGAGAAGGATTCGAGCTTGTGACGAACGGATAGGTCCCAAAATCCACGTCGAGAAGAATGCCTTGGGCACCTTCCGCCAAAACTTTCTTGCCTTGGTCCAGTTCCTCATTGATTAGCGTCACCCCGTCCACAATGAGCGGAAGGATTTCGTCGCGGTAGCGCCAGACTTCCTCCACGACGGCCTCCACAGACCACGGATCCTCGCCATAGGACAAAAACAGGTGCTGATAAAAAGGCGAGAAGGTGGCAACCTTACGCGTGAAGACATCCTTATTGCGAAGGTCGTGCATGCGGATTCCTTGGCGGGCCACCTTGTCACCGTAGGCGCAACCGATCCCTCGTCCCGTCGTTCCGATCTTGTTCGCACCCCGCCGCGCTTCCATCATGTGATCGAGTTTGCGGTGGTAGGGCATGATCAGGTGTGCGGTCTCGCTGACGAAGAGGCGATCGCGAACAGAGACGCCGCTCGCTTCCAGAAGGCGGATCTCTTCCACCAAAGCTTGCGGATCCACCACGACTCCGCCCCCAATCAGACAGCGCACGTTCGGATGCAGAATTCCGGAAGGGATCAAATGCAGAATCTGCTTTTTACCATCCACAATGACGGTATGGCCCGCATTGTTGCCGCCTTGGTAGCGAGCGACCCAATCGGCATCGTGCGCCAAGAAGTCTATGACTTTTCCCTTCCCCTCATCCCCCCACTGACAACCGACAATCACTACAAGCGGCACTGCTGGAGCACCTCACACAAAAATGGGGTGGGCGCTGCGCCACGCGCGCTCCACCGACTGTCGATGTTCAAAGGCTTATGTTCCCCGTGCAAGTACGAAATACGAGGGGCACCGATGTCACCGAAATGCCACAGGCCGAGCTTGGGGCGCTTGAGTGATTGCCCACCGGCCTCGCTTTTCCCCAATTCCCCTTAAGCAAGCGGCGCCTCCGCCCCCACTTTTGTCCATCGGTCATGAATTGCCAATATAGGGGCGACCTCTGGGTGCACGTCTTCCGTGTTCAATGTTGTAATCAGCGCGCAGACCGCAAAATTTTGGATCGCTGAGTCATACTTTTTTTGCCACGTCTCAAACCGTGATGCATGAGCCTGCGACTCAAATGGCCACGTTGCCGGCGGATTCTTCGTCTTCACCCGCCATGGCTTTGGCGTCAAGCGTGCGCGAAAACATTTCTGGGCGCGACAGAGTCGGCGATAGAGTGGATCTGCTCCAAGTTCTTCTTGGATGCGGGCTTCTGTCGTTCCGGAAGGATCGAAAACTTCGGACGTAAAAAGAATGCGCAGTCCTGCTCGCGTCCGGTAGAGACGCATTCCGTAGCGCGAATTGCGGCGCGCCCATTCCTCGATACGTTGTTGCACTTCGAGCGTTGGGTCAGGAGCTGGCTTACCTTTGCCAAACAGTCTTGCGAGGAATCCCCCCTTGCGCTCTGGGGCAGTCACGTCAATGTCCACGAACATCGCACGTGCCGCATTGAGGACAAGCGCGCCATAAGAATTGCGGGTGATGACGCCGATGATTTCGCCCCGGTGTTCAAGCTCCTCGACAAGGGGTTCTCGTAACGGGGTGGCCTCACCATAGCCGTACCTCTGTAAGCGCTCGCCGCTTTGGACGCGAGCCACAAGCTCGTCAAGTCGCCGCTGCGCCGCAGCCAATGCGTCCTGCATACTTACAGAAGACCACCGATAGGCGACAAGGTTATAGAGATTCTTTTTACGATCCTCGATTTCGGCCGCGACTCGACCCCAATACTTTGGGATTTCCATGATATAGAGCCCTCCGACAGAACAAAGTTGTTTCTCCGTGCCTCACTCGCTCAACAAGGAGAGTGCCATTCTTCCACGCGAACCCACTAAAACAGGCAGGCACAGCCCACGTAGGATAAAGCAGGGATTTAAGAAGTCAACGATATTGGGGAGGACAGTGGCTGTGATTGGCGGCCAGCCCAATTTCACCGCCGAAGAATTCTCAGTAAGGCAAGCAGAATGATCGCTCCAAGAATTGCAAAGCCGAAACTTCGCCAGCTCCACTCAAGGACAGCCGCTGGTGCGCCGCCCGCTCCGCTTAGGAGCTGCCCAATCACGGCCCCGACAATCCCAACGATTATCGTACCTACACAGCCCATTCGGTCCGGTCCGGGCAATAGGACGCGAGCAGCTAAACCGGCTAAAAGACCAAAGATGACCGCGCTGAGCAGCCCCATACTTTCTCCTCACAGCCATTCCTGTTTTAGACTAAATGCTTATCGTCTGCAGGCCGATTCGCAGGGCAACACTGCGTGGGCCCACTCCTCATTCCGAACGCCCTCAAACATCGCGGTTAGTCGCCATTCCCATTTGCGGTGACTGCCACCGTTTCCGCCGGCACGGTGGTGATATCGCGCACCTCGCGGCGCGAACCGAGATCCGGATAATCCACACGCTTGTGGTAGCGGCTCAATAAGGTGCGCACAAAAGCTTCGCTAATTCTGTGCAAATCCTGAAACGTTAGCGGGCATTCGTCGAACTGCCCATCATCAAATTTCTCCTGCACACTATCGCGGACAAGGCGCCAAATCTCCTCTTCGCGGACGCTTCGTCCAGTGAAGCGAGCCGTGGCCGTCGCTTCAACCGTGTCGGCGAGCATCACAATGGCCGCTTCGCGCGTTTGGGGCTTAGGACCGGGATAGCGGAACTCATCCTCAGGAACAACCACATCAGGCGAGTCATTGCGCTTTAGCGCCTCATAGTAGAAGTATTTGATGAGGCTGGTTCCGTGGTGTTGGGGGATGAAATCGATCACCTTTTCGGGGAGACCGTACTTGCGCGCCAGTTCGATCCCCTCTTTGACGTGATTCTTGATAATCAAACAGCTCATGTAAGGCGACAGCTTGGTGTGAATGCGCCGCTCTTCGGGAGTGACTTGGTTCTCAGTAAAGTACTTTGGCTTGAGCGCCTTGCCAACGTCGTGGAAATAGGCTCCGGCGCGCACCAAGAGATAATTGGCCCCAATGGCCTCCGCAGCTGGCTCAGCGAGCTTGGTGACATTAAGCACATGCTGATAGGAACCCGGAGCGGCAGTCTCGAGCATGCGCATCAGCGGATGATTCGTGCTCGTCAGCTCCATGAGGCGCACATCGGTGGTGATGCCAAAGAGACTTTCAAAAAGGGGTAGCACCCCAACGGCAAAAACATAACAGCCAAATCCGTTCGCGATTGCGGCCAACAACACCTCGCGAATTTGGGTCTGCTGCGCCTGCGTCACAAGAAGGATCGCTGCAAGCAGAAGGTTCACGCCACTCAGCCGGAGACCTGCGAGCAAGACTTCCCGACGTTCCCGCACCGAGTGCAGACTAATGACGCCAGTCAGACCGCTAATCAATCCTATCAAAAAATACGTATAATCAAAGCCGGTGGCGAGCCCGAGCAGGGCCGAGCTCATTGTCACCAGCAGGACCGCCAAGCGCGCCTCGAACAAAATGACACCCAGCAAACCGATCAATCCCGCAGGGAAGGCAAACAGGGCGATGGGACGCTCCACGCCCGCATTGCGCACCACCAGCACTACGCTCAGCGCGAAAATCACCGGTAGTGCCATCATCAAAATGTTCTTTGGGGAAAGGGCAAGTTCGGCGTGATACTTACGGAAATAAACTGCAAGGAAGAGCATCCCCAGAGCAATTAGCACGCCATTCGCACAGAACCGCATGAAGTTGAAAAGGCGAAGTCGCCGCTCGAGAGCCTTGAGGGTTGCCACCTGAAATGGAGTCAGACGGTCTCCCCGGCTGACCACTTTAGAGCCAGCCTCGAGCGCCACTTCGTAACGAAGCTTGCGCAGTTCGGCCTCGAGACGCTGATTCGTTAGCTCAGCGCTGTAGCGAAGGTTCGGTCGTGCTAACTGCGAAACGATCTCTGCGTAAAGTTCCTTCCACGACTCTGGTACCGCGGAGCGAGAAAGCAAGCGCCCACGAAGATAGTTCTGCACCTCCTCCGGATACTCAAGAACACCGCTAATGGGAAATGTTGTCAGAACATCTTGCTGCGCCGTCGCGCGAACAATCACGAGGCGATTCGAGAAGTAAGCCCCTTGAAGCAACCGCCGATCGTCGGTGATGCCGCGATCGTAGAAGAGGGCGTGAAGCAGTTGTTCGAGATCCGCTCGTAGGCGAGCATCCTTTGCGTGTGTAATAAGCACCTCAGCAGCACGTGGGCTCAACTCGATCCCAAGTGTTCGGGCTGTCTCGCGTACAAAGTCATTCAGTGATGTCTTGGAGTCACCGACTTGGGCTGCAGCCGTGAGAAGACGATGCACGGTTTGGGTTGCCCACGCTTCTACAGTGTCGTCATAAACAAAAACCTTGGGATGCCGCTCGCGGAGGATTCGCTCCTCTTCTTTCATTCGCTCGCTGTCGACGATTCGAAGCGGGAATGGGGTGTAGAGATCTTGCTCCAGCCACCGCTCGCCTACTTTGAGGTCGGCAAACTTAAATGTGGGAATCGGCCCCACCATGAGTAACAGGCAAAGCCACACAAGCAACCCGACACCGATCGCAAGCCAACGGGGATAGTCGCCTCTTCGGAGGCGATGTTTTCGAAGAGCACGGTGCTCTGAGGGATGGGCAAATCTTCGCCAGATATCAGATAGCTTCCCCATGGTGGTGGCTGGTCGCGCTTTTGCGACTCCCTTTCCCTTCGCTCCTCTTACTCCGAACTCACCTTTGGCCCAGTATCGCGAATTGGTTTGCTACCGTTTGCGAAACCACCATTCGCATTTATGCGTTCGGTACCGACGCCGTCAAGCGGGAGCTCAGGCTGGACTCCCCCTCGGTCTGCTGCGTCGTACGCCCGGATGATTTTCTGAATCAGCTCATGGCGGACCACATCCGTCTCATCGAAGTAAACGAACGCGATCCCTTCGATGGAAGAGAGGATTCGTTGAGCATGGACGAGCCCGGATTCCTTGCCCGCAGGAAGATCAATTTGTGTGATGTCGCCCGTAATCACAGCCTTCGAGTCATTGCCAAGGCGCGTCAGGAACATCTTCATTTGTTCGATGGAGGTGTTCTGCCCCTCATCCAAAATGACGAAGGCGCTGTTTAGGGTACGGCCTCGCATGAATGCAAGCGGCGCGATCTCCACCGTGCCATTTTCCATAAGCTCACGAGCGCGCTCGGGCTCCACCATATCAAACAGAGCATCGTACAATGGGCGGACGAACGGGTCGAATTTCGCGGCAATATCCCCCGGCAAAAAACCAAGCTTCTCCCCCGCCTCGACGGCCGGCCGCACCAAAATGATGCGACGTACCATCTTCTCAATAAGATGATGAACGGCCATGGCCATTGCCAAATAAGTTTTGCCGGTACCCGCTGGCCCAATCCCAAAGACAATGTCACACGTGCGAATGGCGTCGAGGTAGCGCTTTTGCCCCGCCGTCATCGGCGAGACTCCGCGCTTTTTTAGTGGCAGGGTTACTCGGTCCGAGAAAATCTCGCGCAGATTTTCCTTTCGCTCCTCTTTGATACTTCGAATCGCATAGCGCACCTGATGCTTTGAGAGGCCATTTTTTGACCGGGAAAAGGAGAGGAGATGCTCTACCAACTGACACGCTTGCCCCACCTTCTCGGGCTCCCCCATAATCTTAATGGTGTTGCCCCGCGGGACGATTCGGACGTCGAACTGCGCCTCTAACTCACGCAGCTTTTCGTCGTTCTTGCCGCAAAAATCCAAGAGCTCAGACTGACTGAGCTCAACCACATGCTCAGAAAGCTCGCTCAACCTTTTTTAGTAAGCCTCCTTCTCTCCTTTCGCTGAACCCCGTTGCCACGGGCTCACAGTCTCACACGAAAGGATTCTTGTTCCGATATCATTTACAGGAAGTGTGGACAGCGATTCACCCCTTGAGTAGGCCCTTGAGGCTGCGATCCCAAGGGAGCAGCGAGTCAGCAGGGCAGTCGGCCCTGTTGCGAAAATTCGTGCGAGAGCCACCACAGGCGTATCTTTACAGGGCCGATGCGCGCCGCTTTCGACACCGCCTTCCCCGCTCAGCGCACACCCGCGGCTGGTTTAAACCAGATAAGTGACTTGTCATCAGAGATCTATTCTTTCTCAAATCTTGCAAAGCTCTGGTCGGTTTTTTTCGAAGGAGCGCGTTTGACTCACCCTGTAGCGGCTTTTCCAAGACCGACGGCCTGATTCGCGATCCACGTGCTTTTGCTCGACAATCTACCCTTTCCTCTGCAGCATTTCGGTGTCACTCTGTAAGAAGGAGCGGAATGCCCCAACTTATGGGAGCCACGTGACTCGGGCACATACGTAAGGATCGAACACCAGATGGTGAAATGTTGTGCTCTCGGATGCGGAATGCGTGGCCAGAGACCAGCAGAAGGAAGCGGTTGAATGAGGATTCTGATTGTCTCGTCGGAAGTCGTCCCATTCGCGAAGACGGGTGGGCTTGCAGATGTCGCGGGGGCGCTGCCATTGGCGCTCGCCGAACTTGGGCATGACGTCCGCGTTGCCATGCCGAAATATGCAGCCGTGGACGACGAGCGTTTTCATCTCATTCCCATTCTCGAAGAGATTGTCGTGAAGCTTGGCAACGGCCTTGCCTACACAACACAGGTCAAGCGCACGGTCTTCCCCCACTCGGAAGTGCCTGTTTATTTTATCCAGAATCATCAGCTTTTCGGCCGGCCGGGACTTTATCAGGAAAACGGCGTCGATTATCCTGACAATGCCGTGCGTTTCGCGGTTTTCTGCAAGGCGGTCCTTTGGCTAATGCTTGCACTCGACTGGGTGCCGGATATCATCCATTGCAACGATTGGCAGACCGCACTCATTCCTGTCTACTTGCGGACCGATCCAGAGGTCACGGCCAACACGCAACTGAGCACTCCGCGCATTCTCTACACGATCCACAATTTGGCCTACCAAGGCCTTTTTGAGCCTGAGTTCGTCGAGAAGCTGGGCATTCAGCCGTCGCTTTTCCACCCCTCCGGGTTGGAGTTCTATGGGAAATTGAACTTAATGAAAGGGGGAATCCTTTTCGCGGACGAAATCTCGACCGTGAGCCGGCGCTACGCTGAGGAAATCCAAACCCCTGAATACGGTTGTGGGCTTGAGGGCCTCTTGCGCCAACGCAGCGAGCACCTCCACGGGATCATGAACGGCATTGACGAACGCGTGTGGAATCCAGAGACCGATCCACTCATTCCTTTTCGTTACTCATTCCGCTCGATCGGGGGAAAAACCCGCTGCAAAAAGGCCCTCCAGGCGGAACTGGGGCTGCCGGTAGATGCGAATGTTCCGCTGTTTGGTATGATTTCACGACTGGACCGTCAAAAGGGCTTCGACCTGCTGGCAGAGGTGCTGGATCAGCTTATGGAGAACGACCTTCAGTTCGTGCTCCTCGGCACCGGTGCCCCCGAATACCATCAACTTTTTGAAAAAGCGGCTCAGCGTTGGCCAAAGAAAATGAGTGTCAATCTTCGGTTCGACAACACCTTGGCCCATCGCATCGAGGCCGGCGCCGATATTTTCCTCATGCCGTCGCGATTTGAGCCGTGTGGGCTCAACCAACTCTATTCGATGAAATACGGCACACCACCTGTGGTTCGCGAGACGGGTGGGTTGGCTGATTCGGTAGTGGACGCCACGCCTGAGAACCTCGAGCGGGGAATTGCCACCGGCTTTGTGTTTAGGCCTTATGACTCGGCCGCCATGATGGAGGCAATCTCGCGCAGTTTAGCGCTATACCGAAAAAAGCCCCTCTGGCGCAAACTTCAAAAAGCCGGCATGGAAAAGGACTTTTCGTGGCGCGCTTCCGCTAAGCTCTATGTAGAGCTTTTTGAGAAAATGCTAAGCGGAAACAACCCGAGCCCTTCCGTGGTGTAGTCGCAACATCCGGCCTTACGGAGATTTGAAGGGGCACCCAAAAACAGCAGGAGACAAGTCCGACACGAGCCTCAGCGGACGACGCAAGAGTCACGACACGCACCCTGTACTCTTTTGGCTGTCTGACAGGTTCTCTTGGAGGAGACCCAAGTTCGGGTCGTATCGAGTACGGAGAAGATCCAAGAGAAGTTGCCCCGACGAGATCTCGCTTCGTGGTTGCGGGAGCATTCCCGCTCTACGGCACCTTGGTTTCACAAACGAAAATCGCGACGCACATAGACGACCAACGCTCCGAGCATTCCCAGTATCGCCACTGCCCCGAACACCTCAAAGCTCAGCGTTGGAAACGCACCTTCTGTGAAAGCCCGGACGGGCTGGTAATGATAAAACAAGGAGTATTTCGCATAGGGTCGCAGGACTGGCCACAGTTGAGCTAAGTAATTCCCCACATACATGAGCAAAAGGAGCGTGATTGGCCAGCCTGTAGCCTCACCCACTTCTTCGCAAGCAGCCGCAAAGAAGAGGCTCAGCCCTGTAACTGCTATGCCCAGCCCGAAGACTCCGGCGCCCAATCGAAGCAGGCTATGGATGGCAGGCCCTGCAACGCCTGCCTGCGCAAAGCCCCAGTGGGTCCCAAGAAGCATCGCCGCAACTAAAAGGGCCTCACCCACAAGGGTGCAAATTGTGACCGTCGCGACCACCACCCATCGCCGCACTGGGCGACTCAGGACGAGCGATGCCCACCCTCGCTCAAGCTCACCAGTGAGCAGGGTCGAGCACGCCACGATTGGGAAGGCAAGAAGAGCGATCAGCACAAAGGGGTGTTGGTAGATCACCGATACAAACCCATCCGCGGTGGCCAAGGGCAGCCGGTCCACGCCGAGAAACTCCTGAATCCCTTTTGGAATAAAGCGTGCGAAAAAGGTTGGCGTCTGGCCGGCCTGAGCACGAACCGATCGAAATACAAACGGCATGACGAAGTGAAATGCGAACAGTCCTGCAGCTAACACGAGGAAGATCACGCGCAGGCGCCGCACAAAATAGCGAATGAGCGCGATCATGCGCCGCCCTCCGAGGAACTTCGGTAAAGTTCGAGCAAAGCTTGTTGCGCTGCCGACTCAATGCGCAAGTCAGCTACAGCGAGGCGGGAAAGAAGCTGAAGGAGAACGGGCAAATCCTTCGGTGCAACCCGATATACGCTCCATGGGGGCTCTTCGCGCACAAATTCACACCACGACACCTGCGCGAGCGCCACACGCGCCGCATCCTCTGCGAAACGGAGAAACACCAGCCGCGGAGCTTCCAACAAAAATGAACTCACTTCGAACACCGTAGCGAGCTTGCCCTCCTTGAGAACAGCCACCCGATCGCAGAGCCGCAGCACTTCGCCAAGGACATGGGACGAAAAAACGATGGTTGTGCCGCGTTGCTTAAGTTCGAATAGCAGGCGATAAAGCGCTTCCTGCGCCAGCGGATCCAGTGCGGTGGTTGGTTCATCGAGCAGCAGGAGCTCCGGATTATGCTGCAATGCTTGCACAAGCCCCAACTTCTGGCGTTGTCCACGCGAGTACTTGCGAACGGGGCGGCGCAGTTCACTCGCGCTCAATTTCAGCAACTCGCATACTTCCGCACGCAAGACGGGGGGTGTTCGGCTCAACTGAGCATAAAAATCGAGCAACCATGCTCCTGTGTCGTGTTCGGGCAAGACAAGCTCCCCCGGCAGATAGCCAATTCGCTGGCGATCTCGCGCAGCCCGCCAGCACCATGGTTCACAGCCAAACACTGTCACCCGGCCTCGAGTCGGGCGTACAAAATTCAAAAGGACACGTAGGGTCGTTGTTTTGCCGGAACCATTTGGCCCAAGCAGACCAAATATCTCGCCCCGATGGACAGTGAAGGTCACATCCTCGATCCCACGATCCCTGCCATAGTACTTCGTAAGACTCTGTGCCTCGATCACAGGATCCGGCTGGCCGGCGCTCGCAAACGCTGCTGGTCTCGGAGTGCTTTCCATTGCGGTCGTTTCCATTACGGCTCCCATGGAAATACATCCGTTCGAAGCTCAATGAGCTCGATCGTGTCAGTGCTCGCAAGGACCACACTTACGATGTCAAACCGCACGCTCCCCACATCGCGATACCGCGATAAGTAGTGGCGGGCGGTCGCACGCATGCGGCGCTGTTTTTCGGCGTCCACAGCATCCTCGGGGGCACGGAGAAAATCCTGACTCCGCGTCTTGACCTCGACAAAACAGATGGTCCCGTGATCTTCGGCAATGATGTCCACTTCGCCCGCCGGGCAGTGGTAGTTGCGTTGGAGGATGCGGTAGCCGCGATCGTAGAGAAAGCGCGCGGCGGCGGTCTCACCGAAATTACCCGTCTCGCGAGAGGAACGAAACTCTTTTCTGTCGGGGCAACCATCCATTGATAACGAGTACTAGTCTCAGCGTGAGCCCTAAATGCAAGAAAGGAGCTGAGAGGTTGAGAACGGAGAAAAGTTACGCATAAGAACAGAAGCGAGCTCGGTTTGCCAAATGGCACAAACTTAAAGCCAGACCGACTGCTTAGGCATTGATGCGACGCTTGCGTTCGATGTTGTCGTAGCCGTGGGGGTTGCACTCCGCGCATTTGGGGTGCAAGCGCATGCGTGCCAGCGAGCGGCGAAGCTCAAGGTAGGGCTCGCTATTCCAAATCTCGAGGAAATCCTGCTGCGCAAGGTTGCCAAAGGCCTTGCCATAGTATCCACACGGGTGCACATCGCCGTTGGGGTAGATCTGCAGAGCGCTCCACGGCGCTTCGCAAAACTCTGAAAACCGCCCAACCACGGCTTCATTGCAACGCTTCTCCTGATCACTCTCGGAACCCGTTGTTAGCCGTGGATCGCTGATCGGGAGGAAGAGCATAATGCCGTGCTGGGCAGCAAGCCGCTTGGCTTCAATCAGCGCCGGCATGACTTCTTCCCAATCGCGAATTTCTTCGTCCAACCCGCTTGTCATGGGAAGATAACGGATCCCCTCGACAAGCACCGCTCCGACGTGGTGGGCAAATTCGACGAGCAGCGGCAGCTCGCGCACCGTGCTCTTCATGAGGACCATATTGAACTGGATGAAGGGACGAAGACTCTCTTTTTCGCGTTTGATCGCAGCAAGGGTTTCGAGGTTTTGGACCAGTTTTTCCCACCGGGCGTTGATGCGGATGCGTTCGAACGTTTCTTTCGTAGCCCCGTCGATCGAAACGGCGATCGTCTCCACCGCGGGGTTCTCAACCAGGCGGCGGCATCGCCGCTCCATGAGCAACGTGCCATTTGTCACGAATCCCACCCGTCGGCACGGCCCTTCTGCCACGATGTCGAGGATCTCGTCCACGTGACGCGACATGAAAGGCTCGTAACGGCAGGCGAGGTTGACCGTTTCGCTGTACGGGAAAACCTGCTCGACAATTTTGCGGAAGAGTGCCGGCTCCATGTCGAACTTCGGCTCACCGACAGTCCCCGGGTAAAAACACATTTTGCACAGCAAGTTGCATTTGTTCGTGATGTCCATGCGCACGCGTAGCGGCGGGTCGCCGGGCTCATGCCGGTAATTGGCAAGTGGATCCACAAGATTTTCGAACAGCGAGCGCAGCATTGTGTGAAACCTTTACGTGCCCTTTGGCGTTTTGTTCGAAGAGACTTCCATTCGATGCTATGCCGGCGGCTGAAATTCGCCACGTGTGGGCACTTTCTTGTATTCAGCAAAGTAGCTTGGGTGATAGGGAAACCATCCCCCAAGGCGAGCGGTTTTGCGAACCGTGATTTCTATTGCTAACCATCGATTGCTGGCATCGACTCTTGCGATCCCAGAAAATATCGGGGGATTATGGCCCTAAAACGTTTTTTGGAACTGACGGCGGCGGGTTTAGGCCTTTCGGCGTGCCGAAAAGAACCTGCTTATTGGGATCCCCAAATTAGACTCACTTTAAATCCAAATACGCGACACCGTAGCTTCTTGGAGAGAAGCGTGTAGACACTCAACCGTGCAGCGCGAACCGGGTTGGTTCATCCAACCCATGCAAGGATCATAAGACTCCCCAGCGAGCACCTCATGGATGACAGAACCTTTTGGCTTAGTAAATGCGGCTTGTTTGTTAATTGCTGACCGGCCTTCCATAATCCCCATAAAGGTGCTCAGTCATAGCTTCCTGCACACCAGTAGGTGGTCTGAGATTGCCGTCTCGAAAGTCCTTCGGCGGCTACTCAGGAAGTCGTAAACCACATCATCTTGAGTGGCCCAGAGACTCACGAAGCATGCGGCAAAGCGCACCTCAAATCAGCATGCGGTATTGCTCATCACGAGCAACACAATGCCACATGTTTCCCACCGTAGAAGAAGCCTGTTCCTGTGCGATTTCGATAAATCCATTTAGTGCATCGAAGATTCGATAACCCAACGCGTTCAAAAAAGAAAAAACTTTACTCTTGTTTTCGGCCATAATTAGGGCGGTAGCGCCATGGACCTCCAAAATAAGGACCGGCAAATGAGTGGAAAGCAGGTGTTCAGCTCCACGGAGAACCTGCAACTCGAACCCTTCTACGTCTATCTTTATCAAATCTGGTGGCTTTAACGAAAGCTCTTGGACGATAGAATCCAATTTGCGAACCACCACATGGCATTTTACCCCTCTGTGTTTTTTCAAATTACGAATCATGAATTCAGGGTCCATGGTGCTTATCCCGGTGGCCTCTGGGAAGAAGACAAGTTCACTGCTCCCGTCGTAATCCCCGAGAGCGTAGGGAAAGGTGGTGACATTTACCATGTTGTTGAGTCGCACATTATCATTAACTTTCTCAAGAAGATCCGGAACCGGCTCAAATGCGTACACCGTCCCACGGGGGCCTACCCGGGACGCAAAAAACAATGTTGTTATCCCCCAATTGGCTCCAACATCATAAATGGTCTTGCCCTCCCATTCGAATCCACAATTCAAAAAGTGCTGCTCTTCTTTCGACGTGCGTAGTGAAGGCACAAACTGAAGCCCACCTTTAAGACGCATTCCCTTCGCTAAACCGCGTCGAGCAGTGTAGACCCAGTGATCCGAGTACGGTCGAAGCAGTCTCTTTACCACCTCCTTAAGACTCATCGCTTTAACCTCCCTCTTCTTACCTTACCCAGCACAGGCTCACACACAGGTTTCGGAATTTGAATTGCCGCATAGTAATCGCATAGCTCGGTCAAGGGGCAGCGATCGCATTGGGGCTTGCGAGCTTGGCAGACATATCTGCCGTGGAGAATCGTTCGGTGGCTAAAATGCGTCCAGTCGTTTTGGGGGATGACTTGCATCAAATCCTGCTCGATTTTCTCAGGTTGCTCATTCTGTGTGAGCCCCAAACGCTTGGCAACCCGCTGCACATGAGTATCGACGGTAATTCCAGGGGTGTCGAAACAATTTCCGAGGACCACATTTGCGGTCTTGCGTCCAACGCCGGGGAGTTGCACCAGATCCTCCATCCGGCCTGGGACTTCGCCTCCAAAACGCTCCACAAGCGCTTCAGCCATCCCCTTGAGTGCTCGAGCTTTATTCCGATAGAATCCGGTCGAGCGAATAGCCTCTTCAATCTCCGGAAGCTCGGCTTTAGCTAACGCTTGGGGAGCTGGATAGCGACGGAAAAACTCCGGGGTTACCTGATTCACCCTCTCATCGGTGCACTGGGCGCTCAGAATCGTGGCAACGAGCAATTCGTAGGGCGAGCGAAAATTCAGGGAACAACGGGCATCGGGATAAGTTTTCGCAAGGATCGCGTTGATGCGTTCGCCACGACGGCGAAGCGCCTCTGGACTCGCGTTTTTTCCGCAACTCTTCCGTGTCATGCGTTGGTTATTTGCATGCCGCCAGCGAAAGCTTCAACGAAAAGAACCATAGAGGGCAACATTTTGCTGGGCCCACATGAACCACACTGGCTCCTTCCAGCTTCTTAACAGCAGCGTGAGGATTCACATTGACTTGATTCGCCAGCAATGGAGCCGGCGAAGACCGCCCCCAAGGCATTCAGGCTCGCCATCGCGGCGCTTTGCTTTCTGTGCCGGATAGCGTGATCGGACCAGCCCAAAGAAACGCGTCGTTCCTTACTGGGTAGAGGAAATCTCACGATTTTTCTCGATGCGCCGCAGCAGCTCAAGGATGTGGGCAGACTCACGCACCGAGGGATCAAACTCAAAACGCAGATCTGGCAAATACTTCAGCACCACTCGTTGACCCAAGAGGTGCTTGATGAATCCACGGGAATGGTTCAGCCCTGCGACGGCGGCAGCGCACTCTTCATCCGTACCAAGTACGCTCACAAACACCCGCGCATGATGGAGGTCTTTGCTTACGGCCACGCGGTTGACGGTGACCATTCGCTCGGTCACACGCGGATCTTTCACCTCGGTCATGATGATTTCAGCAAGGGCGATGCGGAGTTCTTCATTGATTCGGAGAATGCGGGAATGCAGCGCCATGGTGGTTGACTCCTTCAGGCAAGGCGTGGCCTTACAACACTCGTTCAAAGGTTGGGAAATCCAAGCTCAGATTCCCCTCTCGATTCTTACCCGCAACAGACGATACCATTCGAGTTGAATGGTGTCGCCCCACATGGTGCCCGCAAGAGAGCAGGGAACCCGGTGTTGAGTTGCACGGGCTTTACTTGCTATTGAGTGATTTTGGGGTCACCCTCTTGATCAAAGTACGGCAGCTGCTCGCCCCACACGCTGGGCATAGGTGTTTCGGGTTGCATAAGCGGCTCGTAATTTGCAGGCACCGGGATCGGGAAGGTTACCGTCTCGTAGGCCCCGACAGCCATTCTCGTCGCTGCCCATCCGACGCCTTTCACGCCACCAACGATAAAGCCCGTGACCGGATCGCTCTTGCGCCACTCGCGTGAGATATTCTTTGGGACTTCGATGAAGCCGGTGAAGACGTTGGCGAGCCCCCGCCCGAGCTTGTGCTGCATTTTCCCAAACGCGCTGCTTTCGCGGTATTCGTCACCATAACGCTGGGCACTTGCGAGGCTGCCCAAGCTCATCACACCTACCACAAGACTCATCAATAGGATTAGCTGCCGGATTTTCATACGTTTACCCTCCATAGCTTTGCGGGCTGCGCTTACCCCGTGGTGGGGCGTGCTTGCCGCTTCCTTTCCTTTCTTTTAATGCGTCAGCTTCGATGACCGCTGATAGCGGTAATAGTCCTCAGCACCCCAGTCCACCCCGTCTTCCCACACCGTTTCGGGGTAGACGACTGGCTGATAGTTCGCTGGGGCGTCATAGGGGAACGTGACCATCTCATAGATACCCGCCCCCAAACGCTGCACTCCTTTGAAGATGCCGCGTCCGGTTCCTGAAACCACGCCTGTCAGCGGATCCACATTCTGCCAATCGCGGTTGATCTCCTTCGGCACTTCGGCCCAGAAGAAAAGCGTGTTGGTCAGGCCGCGAACAAACTTGCGTCCCGAACGAGCCGGCACCGACTCATCATAAAATGGGCCACGGGCCCAACCACTCGCCGCAACAACCGCGACCAGAACACACCCCAACAAAAGTCGTTTCGTAAGCATTCGAGGAAAACCTTTTTGGCTCGAATTGTACTATGCAAGCATCAGTGACTATGGTAAGCGCTTGCTGGGTGCAAGCGAAAAAACGTAAGGATAAAAGGAGAGTAGCACGTCGTGCTCCGAAGAGCCGTTTTGAACTATCTCAGCAAGCTAAGCCAGCTACGAAGTTATGGTGGCCAAGTGTGGCCACTTTCCAAACCGGTGAGCGCGGGCACGGCTCTCCGGACACCAAGAATCACGGATGCACTGGCACGCTTCGGGGCGTCCCTCTTGGGTCGCACGGTGGGCCTGATGGCTTTGAGTGCTCTCCTCGCCTTTGGGCACTGGGGGAGTTTCGCAAGCGCACAAAACGTTCCGGTTGAGGTGGTTGTCACGATTCCACCCCTTGCGGACTGGGTCCAGCAGGTGGGGGGAGAGCGCGTACGGGTGACGACCCTCCTTACCCCCGGAACAAGCCCCCATACCTTCGAGCCATCGCCAGCAGAAATGAGGAAAATCTCGACCGCGCAGCTGTTTGTTCAGGTCGGCTTGGGACTCGACGACTGGGGCGCGCGATTGGCAAAGGTCGCAAACGGAAAAGTACGGGTGCTTAGCCTTGGGGAGTATCTGCGGGAACGCAAACTACTGCCTGACATCGACGAATTGAATTCGGGAACCGTGGAAATTCTGAATCACGCCCATGCCTCCCATGAATCCGATCATATCCATGGCCACTACGACCCCCACTTCTGGCTGGATCCGCACCTTGCGCAGCAATGTGTGGAAGAGATCCGCAACCAGTTGAAAACGATCGATGCGACGGGGATGGCCGAATACGACGCAAATTGCCAAAGCTACGTAAGCAAGCTTGCCACTTTGGATCGCGAATTGCGCGAGGAGCTCCGTGGATGCACCGGCAAGGGAATGGTCAACTACCACAACGCGTTCGCTTACTTTGCGCGCCGCTATGGTCTGCGTATTGCTGGGGTCATTGAAGAGTACGCGGGGAAAACTCCATCCGAGCGCTATTTGCGTGAGTTGACCCGTGAAGTCAAAAAACGTGGGGTGAGCGTCATCTTCGCCGAACCCCAGTTCAACCCTCGGCTGGCGGAAATTCTTGCTACCGAAGCAGGTGCACGGGTCGAAACCCTTGACCCCTTAGGTAGTGGCAAGCCGGGTTCTTATGAGTTCACGCTCCGCGAGCTCGCACGGAAAATTCGGCAGGCGCTCTGCCCGTGAGCTTAGCCCGGGCGAGGTCCCACTCACCCCCAGTCACCAGCTCCCGTGTGGCGCCAACAAGGACAGCCCGAGTCACATCGCCCTTGCTGTGCGGGACGGGCCCACAGCTGGTCGGCCTAAGTTCGTGAGCGTGAGTTGGCGGGCATGCGGAGGCGGTTTCTACCCACGTCGGCGCACCCTAAATAGCAACTTCGGTTTTTTCGGGTTTCGTTACTTCAACTGAAGAAGGGTCACGAGCTGTAGCCGCGTCAATTCGCCGCTCTCGCGCGCCACAATCTGGCCCGACGGTTCAAGAACTACCACGGCAGGGGCGCGGCCGACGCCAAACCGCGACGCGACGTCCTTGCGCTTGGCAATATTAATGGCGACTCGCTGCATTGAGCTCAGTTTGCGCCCCATGGCGTTGAGGGTTTGTTTGGTGCGCTCAGACGCGGCATCGCCCTCGCGGTAAAAGAACACCAGCGTTCGTTGGCCGTTCGCACTCGCAAACGCCATAGCACCTTCCAGATCACTTGTCCAGCCGTTCATGTCCAAGACATCGGCAATCGGCGAAGGGGCGGCGCGACGCCGCGCCTCGGTCCGGCGGATTTCCCGAAAATCATGCTGCCGAATATGCTGACGGAGTCCGCTGCAACCGCTCGTTCCGAGCAGCATAGCCATGGCTGCCCCCAACACTCCCGCGATAACAATGCGATGCCTCATGTTCCACTCCCTCAAATAGGATCACTCTGAGCCTTCCATGTCAGCGATCTGAGGGCTGCCAAGCAAACAAAAAGCACGCTGGGCATGGCGTCAGGCGCGCGTCGCGTGAAATTCGTTGCAAGCGAAGTGTGGTAGCGTAGGATGCGCAAATTGAACAATTCGAAGCAGGATTTGAAGACCATGAAAATAGCGCTGGCGTGCGATCACGCAGGCTACGACCTCAAAGTGAAAATCAAGGCCCAGCTGACTAAGCTTGGCCATGACGTCCTTGATTTTGGGACAAACAGCGCTGAGTCGGTAGACTTCTGCGATTTTGTGTACCCCGCAGCCTTGGCGGTGAGCCGTGGCGAGTGTGAGCGCGCTATTTTAGTGGATGGGGCAGGATATCCCTCCGGCATGGTAGCAAACATGTTGCCGGGAGTGTTTGCAGCCGTTGCAAACGACGTGTTCAGTGCCCGTTTATCGCGCGAGCATTCCAATGCCAATGTGTTGTGCCTTGGGGGAAAAGTGATTGGGGATGGCGTGGCTGCCGAGATCGTTCAAGCATGGCTTGAGGCAAAATTCTTAGGCGGCAAATACGCGGCCCGGGTTGCAAAAGTGGAAGCGATCGGCAAGCGGCACCGTCGCCCCGAAATCGAGCCCGCGCGAAAGGTCATTACAGTGCAGGACATCCGCGACGCCATCCAACGGCGAGAAAGTCTACTCATTGATTCACAGACGATCTTTACGCCATCGGTCCTCGACCTGTTTCGGTAAGGTGGTCGCATTTGAGAGGTTGGGAGTTCAGAACCGCGGTGGGGAGTGAAAAGCGATGTACAGTTTTTCGGAAAAGGTGGTCCTGATCACAGGGGCAAGCCGAGGAATTGGAGCAGCTTTAGCGGATGCTATTGCGGCGGAGGGGGCAAATTTGTGCCTTATTGCGCGGGATGCGGAGACCTTGCGAGCCGTAGCCTACGACATTCGTAGCACTTATGGTGTCGAGGTCATGGCGCGCGCATGCGACGTACGCGACGCCGTGCGAGTAGAAACGTTGGTGAAGGATGCGTACCAGCGATTTGGGCGTCTCGACATTATTATCAACAATGCAGCCATGCTTGGGCAAATAACTCCTATCCACGAATACGACATCGAGCAGTGGAACGCGACCATCGCAACAAATCTGCATGGAGCGTTTTACGTCTCACGGAGCGCTCTGCAACGGATGCGTGAGCAACAAGAAGGTGGGCGGATCGTCTTTGTTACCTCAAGCGTTGCTCGACAAATCCGCGCTGGTTGGGGCGCTTACGCCGTCAGTAAATATGCAGTTGAAGGGCTCATGCAGCTGATCGCACTCGAATGCGAGAAAACGAAGGTGATTGCTTGCTCAATCAATCCAGGTGGAGCCGCTACCCTCATGCGACGTATCGCCTACCCAAAAGAGGATCCATCCACCCTTCCTTCGCCTGAGCAGGTGGCACAGGCATTTCTCAAGATCCTGCGGCTGCCAGACAAGGCTCTGAACGGGCGCGCTTTCAACGCCCGAGACCACTTAGGGTAATTTCTCCTGCGGCTGCCTCCATCAAGAGAAGAGACAGCTGAAATGATTCGCACGACCCAAGTTTGCCGGACTTAAAAAAGCATCCTACGGTCCAAGAAGCTTTTTCGCATCCTCAAGCGTACGAAGTGAGAACGACATCTTGATGAGCTCGCCATCTGGAGTCGTCACTGCCAACGCCGGGAATTTGAAGATCCCGTAACGGGCGCACAATTGCGGGTCTTCCTTCGTCACGTCGTAAGTCGCAAACACATAGGGCGAGGCCAATGTGGCAAATTCGTTGGTGCGCACGACGCTCTCCCAGAACCGCTTGCAGCCAGGGACCTCGGGGGAATAGAAGAAAACAAGGACTTGCTTGCCCGAAGCTTTCGCCGTTTGGCGGGCAACGTCCAACCGCAACCCATCCCCAAGCGCTCCTGCCGTTTGTGGCGAGGAGGACGGAGTGGCTGCACGAGTTTCCGTGCGCTCGGGAGAGACCGGGCGAGGAGTCGCTGCCTGCGTGAGCGGCGTCAGCTCCAAGCGTTTTGGCTTGGGCTGCGTGATTTGAAATGCCTGAACTGTAGGAATGATCCAGCCAATGTTCTGTTTATCCCGCACTCGGCCGCCGGTGACATAGACCACCCCGTGAGCTTTGTCCAGACCGAGTCCATGGTAGACTCTCGCCTCCAAATCAGTGGTCAGCACCTGCCACTGGCCCACACGCTTGTCATCGAGACGGGCAAACCAGATTGCATTGGTGTAGATGGCCCCTTTGTAACGTCCCCCCACTGCGACAATGTAGTCATTGAACCCACAAAACGTCGAAGAATACGTGGGATAGGGCATGGGCGTTTCTTCGCGCCAAATCCCCAGCGTACCATCATCAAAAACCGTCGCAGAATAGGTCTTGGGGTTGATACTTTCTGGGGATTTATCGGTCAAACCGCCCCAGACGTACACCGTGTCTTCAAGAATCGCCGCCCCGTGAAACCACAACGGTGTGGGAAGAGGAGTCGTCGGCCGCCACCGGACTGGTGCACCGTTCTCGTCAAAATCGCACACGTAGGTATTCGCGGTGATACCGGCATCGCTCGAGCCACCAAGGACGAACAGATGTTTATCGTTCGAGCACGTGGCAATGAGTGAAGTTGGTGACGCAGTGAATCGCTCGCTGCGACGCCACTCGTCGAGGGTCCCGTCCGAGCGCACACGAGTCCATAACACATCATCCACGTGCTTTAGGTCTTGATCCCGTGTCGCCGACGTGTCGGCCACCGAGCCACCCACAATGTAGATTCGATCGTTCACAACTTCTACCGACTGACTGATGTATGAGCGATATTCTGGGAGGGGGCGTTCCCGGCGCCAAGCGCCCAAGTAAAAATTAGGTAAAATAGGAGCGGAATAAACCTCCATCGTCCACCCGCGGTTATCCGCATTGCCCCCCATCACATACACGCGCTGTCCCACAACCGCACAGCCATGCATTTGCGTGCCCACCGGCAGGGGCGTGCACCTGAGCAGAGAAAAGGGACGTGGGGTCGCAGTGGGTAGTCGCTGAGCATTTCCCCCAACAATGAATACGACTGAGACTAGCCAAAGCAAAACAAACCGTTTACACATCCGCGCATACCTCCCATCCGAGTTCCTGTAATCGCACCCCCTCGTGCGCAACACGAAAGAAATCCAACGGCCAACACCCTACGCCACAAGCGAAAGCGTTTTTCAAAGGAAAACAAGATCAGACTTGCGAAACTGACGAGCGAGCCAGCGCCAGAACCTTAGCCCGGACAGCAACCAAGGTAACTAAGGGTTCTGATCATGCTTGGATTCTCAAAAGTCAGGCGAGGCTCATTGTGCGTTTGAAAGAGTCGCCCCTCAGTGTCTCGAGTCACACCTCTCAGCAGGTAACTAGCACAGCCTTGAAGTTCCGAAGTGCGCAGCCACCGCCCGTTCGCCTATTTTGCATTGCCCCTTCCGGCCTGGTTGCTTTCCCCTAACGACAGCAGACGAAAAAAGATCATCTTACCTTTTTCATCCTCGCCTACCCGCACGTGGCTGCTCTGCTCACTCTCCGGGGGGCAGTCGGTGCGGCCGTTGGACTCCGCAATCGGACACGTCCTCACCGTTCCAGTAGTTTTTTCCACTCTTTCGCGACTGCGTCGAGGGCTTCTTTAGGTGTCTTCGCTCCCCGCAGTGCATCTTGGTAGGCTTGTGTAAGCGGCGGGAAAAGACTCGCCCCCGCCGGAATCACGGGTCGGGCGCGGGCCACCTCGAGCTGCTTGCGAAACGCCTGCGCAATCTCGTTCGATTTGACGTCGGGCAAGTCGTAAGCTGCACGGTGCGTAGGCAACAGATTATTCTTCACCGTAAAGCGCACTTGGTTCTTGGGGCTGTTGATCCAATCCAAGAAGTAGAAAGCGACGTCTGCATTCTTACATGAAGCCGAGACCACATAGCAGTGGCCGCCAATAGGCGAGCCGCTACCGGCTGGGCCGGACGGCAACAAGGCCACGCCGAGGTTCTTCGGGTCATTTTTGAATTCGCTTCCCGTTAGAATGTTTGCGGTCGCCCACGGTCCCATGAAGATCATGGCGATTCGCCCCGCTTTGAAATCTTCGAGCTGATTGTTATAGTCGTTTGCGATGTCGAAGTTGGGCGGAACGATCTTCTCTTTCGCGCGGAGATCGAGCATGAATTGAAGCCCCCGCACCGACCCTTCATTATTGATCAACACTTCGTTTGTCTTCTCGTCAATCAGTCCGCCGCCGAACGCCCAAATAAACGGGAGGGTAAAGTAGCTATCCGTCGCGGGATATGCAAAAGCATAGAGGTTTTTCTCAGGCTTCGTGATTTTCTTCCCCACCTGCACCAGCTCGTCCATGGTCTTAGGCGGCTCCACGCCCGCTTCACGCAGGATTCGCTTATTGTAGAGAAGCGCAAGGCAATCGGTAACTTGCGGTAAGCCCCACGTTTCCTCTTTGTATTGTGCGATCCGCATGGGAAGCTCAAGGTAGGACGCTTTGTCTGCTTCCTCCAAATAGTCGTCGAGAGGGGTAAGGTAACCGAGCTCCGCAAGTTCGGCGGTCCATGCCACCTCACAGCGGAAGCAATCGGGAGCGTTACCAGCTTTGGCGGCGGTTTTGAATTTTGTCTGTGCTTCCGCAAAGGCAACCGTATCCATCGCGATTTTCACCTTCGGGTGTTCCCGTTCAAAATCGGCGATGATGTCCTTGAGCGTCGCGGTTTCCTCGGCATTGTGCGTTTGCCAGAAAACCAACGTCACGGGTTGTGCAAGATCCTGAATTTTCTTCGCAATTTCCGCCCGTTTGTCCGCCACGGCGAAGGTGGTTACGCCCAAAATCGCAAAGCACAGTGCATATCGCACAAAGGACTGATGAATCGCAGAATGGATCATTTCCCAGACCTCTTGGCTTTAGGTGGTAGGGGCGCCACGAAACACGCCTCCACTTGTCCGAAGCGTACACTCGCAGGTGACCTTTTCCGCAAGCTTTTTCAGGGAACGAAACAAACTTGCTTGCACCATTACCCCCCAGAGGCAGGCGATTCTTCGCTCTCGCCCTGCGGTTGGCGCAGAACATTCGGCAAAAAAAGTGCTGCAGGGAACCACCCAAGTTCCCTGCAGCTAACATCTCCCTTCTCACCAGTATGTAACCGGTGAGAAGTGTCAGCAGATCTTACTCGTAAAGAGCCCAGTCACTGGCGCTCGACGGGGTCGTGGTCTCGTAAATGATGTTGTCCCACGCTGCCGCATACGGATAGGACGACGCGGCACCATTGTCATCGTAGTAACCCCACGCAACATTACCCGCGGTATACGCAGTATCTGTTCCGGAGGCCACGGTGGTTCCGTCCACCTTGCCCACAAGGTTGCTCCCATTGATCTCCAGCTCGAAATAGTGCCAACCGGTAGTCACGTCATTCGTCCCATAGGTGCCAATAACCGCATGGCTGGTGCTCACCTTTTTCATCAGGAAGGGCTTAAAGTTTGGTGGGTTGGGTGAAATTCCCGTCCAGCTCGAGTTTGCCGTTACCAAGAAGAAATACCCCTGACGAGTTGGAGAGCTCTGCGGATTGGTGTTTGTCATTCGCGCCATAATCATGTAGTCACGCTCGAGGGGCGTGGAATCCCACTGCGTCCAATCTACATAAACCCAACCTGCCACTCTGACATCGCTCTGGGGCGAGGCTGAGGTGGGATAAATCCAGTTGTATCCTCCACCGGCACTCCCCAAATCACCCACACGGCAGACATAGCCGTCACCACCCGTGTGGTCGCCCCCGATCGTGGGTTGCATGGTTGCAAGCGGAACCACCACTACATCCGATCCGCCATCATAAGAAGCGCTCAGGGAAGCCGGCAGCGTCCCATTCTGCGCCGCGGTAAAATTTTCCTGCAGAATGACTGCGCCGCTGGCAGCTGCTGCTGCGACTGCGACCAGTCCTGCGATGAAAAGTCTTCCTTTCATCCTTCTGTCCTCCTCTAAAATTTTGGTTACGGGTGTACCCTTCTAGATTCCTGTAAGGTCCTCAAGAGGTCAAAAGCAAGAGAAAAAATTTGTTATTGAAGTTGGGGTCGCGGACGTAGGTGTCGCATTTGGGATTACGGATGCTCACCTGCGGACCCATGGCCCGATACTCCACTCATAAAACGAGGCAGCATCAAAACCCGAGCGAATGGACTCTTGCTGGAACTCTGCCACCCACGAAGACGAACGGCGCGAGGCTGGCAACGACCCAACATCTGCATGGGTCATTAGGAACACCTGGGGGAGCAACCTCTTCGCTGTGCCGCAATACGCCTTGCCATACTCACGAATAAAGGTCGGTGGGAGATCCGCCCGCGTCCAGTCCTGCCAAGCGTCCTGGATGGTGAGGATCTCAGGCTGGACGGAGGTCAGGAGCGCCTGCCAGTCTACCCCTTGGTACTCACGAGTTTTGCCGGGCTCGACCGTGGCATCGCTCAGCACCATGAGATTCACAACTATTCTGGGCGAGACCCGCCGAGCTGCTTGAACTAACCGCAAGGTCATCGAGCTCACTGCATCCACTCGCTGCTGGACCCACACGGCGTACGCGTCCGCACCGACACCAGCCCTTCGCCAGTAATAGGGCGATGCGGGGTTGGTAAGCATCTCACGAGCATCGAGTCCCGTTTGGTCGCGAAACGCCTGAAGGCATCGCTCGCAAACACAGGCGTAGTGAGGTCGTGGCTGCCCGGGGGCGATTTCTGGTCCTCCCCATTGCTCGAACCAGCACTCGGCAAGCTGCACGCCATCGTACGAGGCAGCCTGCAACGTCGTCGCCAATTTATCGCACAAAGCATCAAGAGCTGCTGGCTCGCGCGGACAGACGTACACACGCCAGTCGAAGCGGCCCTCCGCACCGCCCAGCATTCTCTGCCGCCATTCGGGATGACTCTCGTAGATTTCAAGGTCTGTGGGAGGATAAATCCTCAGCACTGCTGCCATACCAACGGCGTGGGCACCCTTGACCCATTCACGATGCGTTGCGTGCGCCAAACGACCGGTATCAATTACTTGGACGGCTGTGAAACCCGCAGCGCGAATCTTTTCCATCGTTTCCGCCAGCGGCTGATGAGAATAGTAGGCAAACTGTGGGTCCACACACACCGTAGGGCCGAAAACGCCACTGGTGACCGCGGTATCGTGGGGAAGTGTTCGGCTAAAATGTTTCTTACGTTCGCTCACTGAAGACCGATCCCCTTTTTCTTCTCGCACGTGTTGTGCGGCGGTTGGCGCTGCAAATGCGCAAACTGACAGCAAATATGCAAACAGACTCAAAGCGGCTCGAATCATTGCTCCACCGCTGCAACTCGCACATGGTAAGGGCAACGAGAATCGCCGTCTACCGCTTTAGCTTAAGGCATCTCAGAGAAGGCAACGTGGCACTGCGCTCTTGCGGGTGGGATTCGGCACAAGGGAAGCCAGCACCTACCTTCTGACAAATGCCGGCCTAAATGCGCCATGCCTCCGCTTGCGTCCACTCACGCTTTAAATTATGTTTTGCCTTCCTGTTGCTCCTCAGATTTGGATGAGGCTATGTGCGGAATCGCAGGATGCTGGGGCGAAGCCAAGGCATCGGAATTGGCCAACTCAATGCTCGACATACTGGCTCATCGGGGCCCAAACGGGCGCGGCGTATGGCCCTGTGGCGAAACGGCTGCAATCGGGTCCGTTCGGCTGGCCATTCGCGACCTCTCCCGTGGCAGCCAGCCGATAGTCAACGAGACGGGGACCCATGCCCTCGTGGCAAACGGCGAGATCTACAACTTGGAGGCACTGCGCGCCGAACTGGGATCGCGTGGCCACCGTTTTTGGTCGCATGCGGATTCGGAAGCGATACTGCACCTCTTCGAAGAGGAGGATGTGTCGGGGTTTGCTCAGTTGGACGGAATGTACGCGTGCGCAGTCGCGACTCGCGATCGGCTGGTGCTGGCTCGCGATCCGATGGGCATCAAACCGCTTTACCTTGCGTGGAACGGTCAACGAGGGACGGCCTGCTGTGCCCGTTTTGCAAGCGAGCTAAAGGCATTGGTAGGCTCCCGCATGCCCGTCCGGCCGCTTATGCCGGGCGAAGTTTTCGATTCTGAAGCAGGGATACTCCAGCCACCTCTCGCTGGCTATGCCGGGGTTGCAGTAGAATCTGCCCAGCAAGAGGCCTCAATCGAACTCCCACGATTAGCAGCGAAACTCCAAAGCTTGATCGAGAAGGCCGTGTGCAGCCACCTTGCCAGCGATGTCCCCGTGGGCGTGCTCCTCTCTGGTGGTCTGGATAGCAGTGTCGTTGCCGCAGTGGCGGCGCAACACATCCGCCCCCTCCACACCTTCACGGTGGCTTGCCCCGGGGCTCCCGATTTCGAGGCGGCGCGTTGTGTGGCAGACTACCTCGGCACCATCCACCATGAATGGATTTTGGAACCCGTGACAATTCAACAAGCTCTGCCCCACATAGCCTACCATCTCGAAAGCTGCGACCGCTTTTTGGTCCGTCACGCAATCCCCACCTGGTTTGCCTGCGCTTTGGCTGCTCAACGCATCGGCACCGAAATGGGAGCCAAGTTTTGTGCGTTGAGTAAGCTCTCAATGGACTTTGCACCATTTCGGGTTCTTCTCGTGGGCGAGGGGGCTGACGAGCTGTTCGGAGGCTACGACTACTGGCAAAAGCTCGCACTCGCTGATCCAGTTGCCGCTCGAAATGAACTGGACCGCAGTCTCCGCGATCTCCACTGGACCAACCTTCAGCGCGTAGATCGCATGAGCATGGGGCACGGCGTGGAGTGCCGAGTGCCTTTCCTGCAACGCGACGTTGTTGCCTTTGCTCGGAGCCTCCCCATTGAAGCGCTTATCGGGCAGAATCCGGTAGATGGAACCCAAATCAGCAAATACCTCTTGCGCCTCGCATTCGAGTCAGCACTGCCACCCGAGATCATCTGGGGCAAGAAACGACAGTTTGCGGAGGGGGCGGGATTCCCGGACTTGTGGGACCAGTTACTTCGTGAAGAAAAGCCGCTGATCCGTGCACACCGGCGGCGACACCGCCATATTGAGTTCCGGACTGATGAGGAGGCACTCTTTCACTTCTATCTCTACGAACGGTTCGGTGCGGATCGCGCTCTGTGGGACAACATCGTGCGGTGGCACGAACTGATGGAGGGTAAGAAGTCCCCTTTTACGAGTTCATTCGCTCCCCGCCGCACGTTTTGGGAAGCCGCGCGTCAGTTCTTTAGCCGGGGAAACGGTCTATCGCAGAACGAGAGCATTCCACCCCCACTGGAAAAGAACTGAGCACAGAACTTCGTTTGCTCGACAGCCCCCAGCAACGGCTGCCACCTCCAAGAGGGTCTCATGAAAAGTTGATTTTCTGTTCACCCCCAAGGGATAAATCAAGGCGATGCAAATACTCGTCATAGATGATGAAGAAAAGATCACAGGCGTTTTGGCCCGAATGCTTGAAAGGGAAGGCCACGAAGTGGCGCGAGCAACCACGCCCGACGAGGGACTGGCGCTGCTGGGTCAACAAGCCTTCGACGTCGTACTGTGCGATTTGCGCATGCCGGGGATGAGCGGGATCGAAGTGCTCGACCGTGCGAAGCAAATACGCCCCACAACCGACTTTGTCATGATGACAGCATACGCAGAGGTTGCGACCGCTGTCGAAAGCATGAAAAAAGGAGCGCTCGATTACCTCATCAAACCGTTCCCCTTCGATGAACTCAAACTGCTTTTGAAGCGCATTGAGGAGACGCGCCATCTGAAGGAGGAAAACGAACGTCTGCGCGACGTCATTCGGCAGAAGTTTTCAATCGAGAACATCGTGGCGGTATCGCGGGCAATGCGCGATGTGCTCGAGCGAGCACGCAAGGTGGCTGCGGCAAACTCCAGCGTCCTGCTTCATGGGGAGAGTGGAACCGGCAAGGAGGTCCTCGCCAAGGCGATCCACCTCATGAGCTCCCGTGCCTCCGGTCCTCTCATCGTGGTGAATTGCGGGGCTGTCCCAGAGTCGCTCATGGAAAGCGAATTTTTCGGGCACGTGAAGGGCTCGTTCACGGGCGCAATCGAAACCCGAAAAGGGATGTTCGAGAGCGCTCACGGCGGAACCATCTTCCTCGATGAAATCGGGGAAGTTCCTCTGCATCTGCAGGTCAAGCTTTTAAGGGTACTGCAAGAGGGTGAAATTCAGCGTGTGGGTGACAGTGTCCCGCGCAAAGTGGACGTTCGAGTGATCGCAGCAACCAATCGAAATCTCGAGGCGGAGGTTGCGGCGGGCCGCTTCCGGCAGGATCTCTACTACCGGCTTAACGTGATCCCGATCTACATTCCGCCTCTGCGTGAGCGACGCGAGGATATTCCCCCCCTGATTGAGCATTTCTTAAGGAAATACGCGCAAGGGGCCTCCCCCAAGCGGCTTTCGCGCGACGCTTTCCAACTCCTAATGCGTTACGATTACCCCGGCAACATCCGCGAACTGGAGAACGCGATCGAACATGCTGTTGTCCTCAGTGAAGGAGAAGAGATCCAGTCGGCCGACCTTCCCATTCAAATTCAGAACGCGTCGCAGGAACGACCTCTGGCGCGTGAAGCTCTCGAACAATGGAAACTGGAAGACCTCGAAAAACAGGCGATCCTTGCAGCGTTAGAGAAGACGCGATATAATTTTACGCGAGCCGCAACGCACCTTGGCATCACGCGGCGAACGCTCGGATACCGGATCAAGAAATACGGTTTAGAAGAGCAGATTTCAGAAAAACTCAAAGAGGTCCGGCGCAGCCGTGCAAACGAATCTTAGGATACCGCTTTGGGGAGTCTGCATCACGTTGTTGATGCTGGCACTCGGTTGTGGCATCGGCCCGAACACGGCGCGCGCGGCAAGCAGCGGGGAGGTCATATTCCGCGTTGCTGGGTCCGAGGTCACCAAACTGGATTTGGACCATTTTCAGCGAACACACCGGCTGGGGTCTGTGCGCCGTCTTCGCATGCCAGGCGCTGTGATCGTCGCGCACACCTCGGACATTTCGGCAACACTTGCATCCCTGAAAGCGGATCCGGACGTGGAGTGGGCGACGATCCATCGGCGCGTGGAACTCGCCGACACCTTGCCCAATGATCCCCTCTTCGCGAACCAGTGGCAGTTGCGCAATACAGGCCAAAGCGGAGGCACGCCGGGCGCAGATATCCGCGCACCCGCAGCATGGGACCTCACCACCGGTAGTGCATCGGTCATCCTCGCAATCATTGATACCGGCACCGAGCTCACACATCCAGACCTCGCGGGACGAATTTGGGTCAACGCCGGCGAAATTCCAGCCAATGGGATCGACGACGACGGGAACGGTTTTGTGGACGACGTCAACGGTTGGAACTTTTATGCGGAAAACAACAATGTCGGCCCGGTCTTGGGACACGGAACCAACGTCGCTGGCTTAGCCGGTGCAGCGAGCAACAACGGCATCGGAGTCGCTTCTCCGAACTGGAACTCGCCGCTCATGATTTTGAGTTGCTTTGCGCCTGAGGGCTTCGCGACCGAGGCAGACCTTGCCGAGGCCATTGTTTACGCCTGCAACAATGGCGCGCGTATCATCAACGGAAGCTGGGGGACGCCGGGTTACTCACTCGTGCTTCGCGATGCCATCGCTTATGCGCGCGAGAAGGGCGTGTTTCTCAGCATTGCCGCCGGCAACTTTCACTTCGACACCGATGCACACCCATACTATCCGGCCTGTTTCGGCTTTGACAATTTGCTCGGGGTGAGTGGCTCGACCAATCGCGATGAATGGATTTTCAATTATGGACGGGCGACCCTCGGGCTTTCGGCACCAGCGTCGGGAGTCTATTTCGCACGCTACCCCAGCACTTACGGGACGGGAAGTGGGACTTCGTACGCAGCACCTTTGGTTGCGGGCGTTGGTGGTCTCGTGCTTGCCCGCGAGCCGCTGCTCGATCCCCTTCAACTGAAATACCGCCTCATGGGAACGGCAGACCTGGTTCCCGGGCTTTCGGAACGTAGCGTTTCAGGCGGCCGGCTGAACGCGCATGCCGCGCTGTCTATTTCCGATCTTGGTCCGCCGGAACCTGTCCAAGACTTATCCGCGGACAGCATCGGCCCAAGCGGAACGATCCTTCGATGGTCGGCACCCCCTGATACGGGCGGGGGGCCTGCAGCTTTCTACCAATTGAAAATTGCGCCGGCGACCGATGCCACCACTGAAGCTCTGCAGCAGGCTTATCCAGTGTGGAAACGCCCATCCCAGCCGGGAACGACGGAGTGGTTGTTGATACCCAACTTAGAGCCCGGTACAACTTACCGCGTGGCGCTCCGCGCACTGGATTCCGCCGGCAACGCAGCCCCATTCGCTTACGCAACCTTTGCGACACCAGCAGCTGCGACCGTTTTCGATGATCCTTGCGACACCACGGCTTCCGCGTGGATCGCAAACGGGTTTGAGCTTGCGGGAGGCGATGCGCACTCCGGCGCTCTCTCATGGCAAGATAGCCCCGGCGTGCAATACACCTCGGGCACCGTGGCCATGCTCACCGGCGGCCCCTTCGACGTGCGTCCGCTCGTTCGCCCCCGGCTAAGCTTCTATCTCCAGCACTTTTTCCCCAATCGTTTCGCAGAGGGAGATCGCTTGGAGGTGGAAGCCTCACCCGATGGAGGCGCGACATGGCAGCGACTCCGGCGGTTTCGCGCTTCGCTGAGCCCGCTGCGTCGGATCACGCTTCCCTTAGACGAAGTCCCAGCGTCCCCCAACCTGTTTATTCGATTCCGTGTGATCGCCGACGCCAACCAGTTTGTGGATGATGGCGTTTATTTGGACGACATCCGGATCTCGGAAGGCGCGAATGATGTTCCGTATACCGAAGAAGTGATGGTGGAAACGGTGGACTTTTTCGGCGAAGTCACGACCGCTCCGGAGTGCCACTATACCGGCAACTGGGCTCAAGATCCCGGCAAGAGTTCGGCGCCCCGCTTGGAAGGGGGAGCGGCGTTGGTGGTGGCAGCAGGAACAAGCGAAGCAACAGCACGGTTCACCCCCTTCTTACCTACGGATGGGATATTTCGCGTCTACGTGACGCATGGCTACGCTGCGAATGCCACGAACGTGACATGGACGGTTCACCATGACGGTGGAAGTTCGACATTCCTTCGCAATCAGCAAAGTGGAGATGCGCATCGTTGGCATCTGCTGGGGGAATTCGTCATGCGCTACGGCCGCGATCCGGCGCGGGGATCGGTCGAGCTGAACGCAGGCACCGCCAGCGGAGTCCAAGTGACCGCGGATGCGGTGCGATTCGAGCTGGTTCAGCCTTTCCTTGGTCCCAGCTCCGTCTCCCACTGGGAAGGCTACGAATAAATCTTGCCATCGTGAAGGGGATCACCGCGGGATAATATGTGTTGGGAAAATACCGAATCCGACAAATTGCATGAGCTAAAGGCAAGAATCCCATGACCGAGAAAACGAGCTCTGTGGCTGCGAGTGCGTTGGGGCCAGCCCACAGTGGGGAGGGCCGACGCGACCTCATCGCGGTGGAAATTCTCGTGGCCATCTTTGTGATTGTGGAAATTACTATCGTCTGGTTGATGGCGCCACAGTTCGTTCGCGAATTCACCCGCTGGCAGTCCTTGCGCTACCAGCAAAAAGGAAACTACCAAGCTGCTATTCAAAAGCTGGAAAAGCTGATTCAAAGTCCTGAGGGCGCCAAGAATCCCACGTATCTGGCAGAACTCGGGAATGCCTATTTGAATATCGGGAACTACGACAAAAGCATCGAGTATTACAAACGCGCACAAGAGTACCGGACCAACGTCCCATCCGATGACGATGACAAGCCACGCGAATACGCCGATTTTAACACGCTCATCGGCCTTGGGTACTTGCGTAAGGGCGACCTCGACACCGCAGAAACCTATCTGAAAAAAGGGATCGAGGCGAACAGTAAGGACAAGGCGGCCCACTTCTACCTGGGCGAAATTGAGTTCCAGCGCGGCAATTATCTCAAGGCTGTGGATTATTTTAAATTTGTTGCATCTGACCCCGCCTTCCGTGATAAAGTACGCGACTACTACCGGCGGATTGAAGAGGAGCTCTTTAAAGAAGTTAAGTGAAGTGCCGCTTCTAAAGCGAGGCTCACACCTCGGCACCCCATTCAATCTGTTGGATAAAAAACTGTTAGATAAACTATGGACTTAATGGAGGGGTACGTGATGTTGAGGTCCCACCGCACCCGTTGGCGTATTCTTCAATGTGCTTTTGCCCTTACGGCGGTCAGCTTGCTCTTAGGCTCGTCAATCGTGCTTGCCGCCCCAACCACTGGCACACTCGAACCCGGGCAAGCTCCTGAACCGGTCTCTGTTACCAACGTCGAACTCCCAAAACAATGGACCCACCGGGAAGTGGAGTTGCGTGGCATATGGCTGCCCGGTAAGGAACTGCTCGAACCGCAGGACAAGGTGTTGGCTAAGCTGGACGCGCTTACCAGCGCAAACTTTAACGCGGTGTTCCCGGATGCATACTTTCGTGGCTACGTAATCTATCCGAATTCGGAGTACCTTCCCCAGTTTCCCGAGGCGCGAGGCCGGGATCCATTAGCGTCTTTCATTGAAGCGGCCCACCAACGCGGATTGCAAGTTCACGCATGGCTTGAATATGGTTTCTACGCCTACCACACTCCCGATGCGACGAAGGATAAATCCATGGGGCCTTGGCTGGATGCGCATCCCGAGCTCGTGTCCGTGGACTCGTCCGGCCAGCGCTTTATCCACAATCCCGCGTGGGGCGACTTTTATTCCATGTGTCCCGCCAATCCGAAATGTCATGAGCTGATTGCGGGCATCGCCGTGGAGATTGTGAAACGTTATCCTGTGGAAGGAATCAACCTCGACCGCATACGTTTTGCTGGAGAGAAGTACTGCTATTGCCCTTACTGCCGCGAGCACTTTCGAAAGGACACGGGGCTGGAGCTGAAGCCATTCAGCGCCGGCAGCCCCGAAGCCAAGCGGTTCCTTGAGTGGAAGCGGGCCCAGCTCGTCAAAGCGGTCCGACTCATCCGCGACAGAGTCAAAGCAGTCAATCCTCAGATTGTGCTGACGTCGTATGTGGTCCCACCGGCCGAGAAGGACAACAAAGCTCAGAGTTGGGATCTGTGGATGAAAGAAGGCCTGCTGGACGCAATTGCCGTGAGCATGTACGGGGCCGATATCCGTCGCGACGCACAGCGGGCTTTGCAAATTCTCGGCCCAGCCTCCTCGCGCCTCCTCTGTGCGATCTCATGCGAAGTCCCGACAGCAGCCTATCTGACGAACATTGAGGAAGCACGCAAGGTCACAAAGCTTGGTCAAATCACGTGGTATTCCGGAGCGGTAACCGACGATCTGGAGCAACTGCGGAGCGGACCGTATGCCAAGCCCGCGCGGCCGCCTCTTGCCCAAGATCGCGAGACAAGTGTTACTCAGGGCGCACGGTGAGCGAGACGGTCGTGGATTCGGCACCAAAGCGAGTCAGCTCACCGATCCCTGCGGCCCGGAGACCAAGTTCGACGATGTAGCTGCCCGGTTGTTCGACCGGGGCCAAAACTAGCGTCTGCGATGTGCTTTCCCCAGGATAGATACTTTGCGGCAAAGGCGCGGTCGTTACCCGACCAAGAGGAGCGTCTTGCCCTGTGATACGCGCAAAAATCTCCACCCCACCGTAGGGTACCTGCTGACGCAGACCAAAACGTGGCACGACATGCTCGCGTAGCCAAATCGTATTCCCAACATTCTGCACAAGCACATAAAACACGACGGACTGACCGATCGCAACCACAGCGTGCGACGGTTCTACCGCCCACCTCGCACGCGGGCGATCGGGAGCAACACTTTCGTAGCGGGCACGGGCAACCACCACTTCAAATTCCTGCGGCGAAAGGTAGCCACAGTTTCGCAGCGCCCCAATGAGCATACGGGCTGCAAGGTTATGCCCCGCGCCGGATAGGTGAATTCCGTCCGACTCCAGCAACCACTCGCGCCTGCGTCGCGTAAACTCTTCTTCCAAGTCCATAAGGAGCACTCGGTCCGTCGCTGCAATCTTCCGGACGATGTCGTTGTATTCGCGGTGATAACTTAGCTGAAGGGTGGCTGTGGATTCTGCTGGAGAGTTTGTCGAAGCCGTTGCTCCAACTTGAGGATCACGCCACGGCTGAGTTACAAGGAGAACTTCGCCCTTTGCTTTGCGCACCTCCCGAATAAGTGAACGCAGATTCGCTTCGAACTGTTCTTTGCTAACTCGCATTGCGAAGTCCGCTGGACCCTTGTGGCGGGAGCCCCCCGCGGGGGGAGCGCTCATCCACTGGTAGATGCGCGACCAATAGAAAAGGCGTTGCAGGACTTCACTGAAAAGCGTGCGGTATCCGAGATGACAATCCGGCAAATTGAGTGGTGGTGCATGATCGTTCCACCCAACACACACAAGAACAAGATCGGGCTGAAGACGCCGCAACTGACGATAGCGACGCAGAACCTGCTCGCTCGTGTAGCCCACAACCGAAGCATCCAAGATCTCAAAGCGCCGCGCAATCCGCGAGCGGAAAAGAAATCGTTCTGCGATAACCGGGAACGTCACATAAGTCAAAGCCGGGACGCTGTCGCCCATACATAAGATCCGGACCGTGCCCGAGCTTTTCTTATCCGAAGGAGGAGTTCCAAAGAGGCCAAGGGGATTCACATCGCGTCCAGCTACGTTCGCACCATCTTTCATCTTCCAAAGGAGAAAGCGATCCGGGAGAAAAGCATCCGTCCCGAGCTGTTCGTTGAGCATGCGGGAGGCTGACTCGCGAAGCTCTCGTTGTTGTGCCGGGAGCAGTTGCTCGACGCGATAGCCGGCAAGGCGCAGTGCAAGTTCCGCGGCGAGCAGGGTGGTGGCAAATGCGAGAAAGGCTGCAAGCCAACGACGACGCCGACGCTGCGCGGCCGTCAGGCGCGAGTAAAGCAGCTGTCGTTCGATGCGTCGCGTCAGGCTTCCCATGGAGTGTGACGCTGCGCCGATGAGGGATCTGTTGCAAGTCTTTGCTTCAGGCCTTGCGTCCGACCCGTTCCGTTACCTTCAGATACATCACCGTCCGGGATTGGGCTGCGAAAGAAACTGGCCCACCTGAGCCGCAAGCGATGGGTCAAGCGCCTGTGCGCGCTGCAAAGCAGCACGTGCGCTCTGGATATTGCCCAATCCGCGCTGGGCCAGTCCGTAGAGCAACCACCCCCGCCCAATTCGAGGGCGTTCCTGAACAAAGGGTTCAAGAATTTTGAGCGCCTCGCTGAACTGTCTCTCTTTCAAAAGCGCCAAAGCATAATTCATTACGATGTCAGGGTGTCGGGAGTTCAGCTCGTAGGCTCGGCGATAGGCAGCGAGTGCTTCCTGGCGGCGACCTGCGGCAAACAACGCATTGCCAAGGTTGCTGTAGCCGACAGCATAATTCTGTCGGTTTGCCAAGGCCCGCTCGAAGTGCGTGATGGCTTGGGTCGTTTGCCCCGCATCGAGGAGCAAATTCCCCACATTATTATTGGTCTCCGGATGGTTCGGGTTGCATTCAAGGGCTCGCCGGAACGCCGCAAGCGCTTCCTGAGGTTTTCCCATCTCCAAGTAAGCGTTTCCAAGGTTGTTGAAGACCTCTGCTTGTGCAATCCCACGGCCCACCGTGTGGGTCCACAGCGTGTACGAAGAAGCCCAAATCCGCGTCTGGTGGGAGCTCCACCACGCGCATAAAGCGATCACGCCTGCGGCAAAAACTTGTGCAGCACGCCAGCGCGCCGCCGGGGCACTCATTCGCAGCATCACGTAGCCGACTCCCAACGCGACGCCGGCCATCGAAAGATAGGCGTATCGATCGGCCACCGTGGAATACGCCTGAAATCGAAATGGCTGAAACCCCAATGTCGGAAAAATACCGGCAGCAAACCATGCCACGGCCACCGCAGGGATCCCCTTCCGCCAGAAGACGATGCCAATCGCGGCCAGCAAAGCGACCGCAAGCGTGAGTTGGATCCACGAGAAGGCGATGCTTGTGGGTGTACGGCCGTAGACGGGCAACAACGTCTGAGGCCACAGGATATGCCGGACATAGAACACGAGGCTATCCGCCGCGACGAGTAAGCGCTGAGGCCACGGGGTGGCCACTTTGAGCTCTTCCGTGATGGGCTGAACCCTCGCTGTAATCAACGTCCAGAGAGTCGCAATCGCGAACCAGGGCACGAGGCGAGCAAGGTGAAACAGCCCATGTGAGACGTTGCGACGTCCAAGAAAGATGGGCACAGCCAAGACGAGCAAAGGTGCAACGACCGCGGACGGCTTCGCCAGAAGCGCGGCGCAAAAGCAGACGATGGGTAAGAGATCATGTCTCCACGCCCGGGGCATCTGCGACCACCAAGGCTTTTCGGCCTGAGGCTCTAAAGGTCGCGCAAGCCAAAGAGCCAAAGCCCCCAGCACAAACAAACCACTCAACAAATCCTTTTGGGCGGTCACCCAGCTCGCGACCTCCACCTGAATTGGATGAACCGCGAAGAGAGCCGCGCCAACAGCAGCCGAGAAGTCTACGGCAAAGGGGGAAATTGGCGGCGGCTTTCGCTGTAACTCCTCGCTGCGTTGGGCACCCAGCAATTGGCGGATCATCCAAAACACGACGATTGTGGCGCCGAAATGAAGGATCAGATTTGTCGCATGAAAAACCACCGGTTTGCCACCCCCAAGCCACCACTCGATCGCAAAGAGCGTGTAGGTGAGCGGGATATAGAGAGTCGCGTAGGGCTGAAGCCATAAGTGCAGGAGGTTGGTGAGTGACGGCCGCGCCACGATATAAGGATTTTGGGTAATGTTCGTGTCGTCGTCCCAATTGGTAAACCCAAACCGTAGAGTGTGTCCATACGTTAGGAGGATGAGGAGTCCCAACCCAGCGACAATCCACCAGACACGAAGATTGTCGGATTGCCCCGATTGTGCAATTTGCGAGGTACGGCGTGTTTTGGGCATACCGCAGTTAGGGTTGGAAAGCTTTGGCCATGAGATGCAATGAAATTCCCACGGCTGGGAATCTGGCCATTGATAGGGGTTTCGTGCCCGTCCCGAGTTGTGCCCAAATCACAGGCGAGGCGGTGAGGTGTTTTTGACCGCTTAGCCAGTTGAGTTCGACTTGGCTCCTCATTCGCACCCACGGGTTCAAAACGTGAGGCTCGTAGACAGTCTCGCGTGTTGCGCAAACGACTCTGTCTGGAACCACGGCAACATCATGGAACCACCCGTGCGCTCAGTCGTTCCACTCCACGTCGATTTCCCTCAATATGGCTGTTGCAATCGTGTGTTTGAGCGCAAACACGTGAGGATCAAGCTAATTTGACAAGACCTTTGGGAGCAAAGCACGAACTCCGCCCATGAGTGGCCAAACCAACATTCAAGAAGTTGAGCCGGAGAAAGGAGATACTTCCTCCCCTCTGTCCCTGTGGCAGATCGCGAAGCTTTTTGCCAAGATTGGGACTATTGGGTTTGGCGGTGGATTCGCAGTCATCGCCCTCATGGAGCGCGAGTGCGTCGAACGACGTCGTCTTCTTCGACCCGAAGAATTCATACACGGCGTGGCCCTCGGGCAATTCTTAGGTTCGTTTGCAGTCAACACAGCATTCTTCATTGGCTACCGACTGCGAGGGCTGGCAGGAGGACTCGTTGCAATTACGTCCTTTTTGTTCCCGTCGGTCACGCTGGTGATCCTACTGTCGTGGATTTACTTTCGCATGCGGACCATACCGCAACTCGAGAACCTCCTGGCTGCTGCTGGCCCGGTCGTGATCGCGCTTATTGTAACAGCAGCGCTTTCCCTCGGGCAGAAAACACTGCACTCACTTCCGCGCTGGGGCATCGCATGTGTGGCATTTGCAGTGGGTTTGTGGAGAGTCTCCACGCTTACCATTCTTGCCGTAGCAGCGCTGTTGGGGATTCTTTTGAGACTCGGTCAGGATGCAAGTGAGGCGGAGGATGCGCTGCCATCCGAATCAAGCCCCCCCCAACCGATACGTTTGAAAACCTCACACAAGGATCAGCAGCGTCTTTCGGCAAATGGCGTGATTCCCCTCGCTATATTAGGCGCGACCTCGCCGAGTTCTCTGGTTACGATGGGATCGCTTCTCACCTGTCTTGTGGTTTTCCTAAAGATAGGTTTCGTTTTTTTTGGCGGCGGATATTTACTTGTGCCCTTGCTCCACGAGTATTTTGTGGATGGCTACCGGTGGCTCACGGAGCGAGAGTTTGTAGACGGACTGGCAATTAGTCAGCTGACACCGGGGCCGATTGCTGTCTTAGCAACCTTTGTGGGGTTCCATACAGCAGGTGCCGCCGGGGCGGTCATTGCCACAGCCGCACTCTATATGCCCGCAACCCTTCTTATGGCACTCTTGTCGCGGTCCTACGCACTCTTAAACCGATATTCGGCAATTCGGGATGTGCTTGGTGGCGTCACACCCGCAGTGGTGGGGCTTGTAGCTGAAAGTGCTGTGACCCTTGCTCCGGCAAGTGGGGTCTCGCTATCTCATCCTGCGGGAATCGCAATTGCTATCGCTGCCCTTATCCTACTGCTCCGCAAAGTTCCTCCCGCCCTCGTCATTGCATGCGGCATTGGGTTAGGCGTATTATTTCCCCAGTTAGTCCAATGAACGACCACTGTGAAATTCGCCTGAAATCTGAGGCTGAGCGACAGAGATTTGATACGCGCCTCGGGATTTCGGTCCTTCTCAATGCGTTTATTGTCATCGCCGAAGTTATTGGCGGGTTGGTGTCGGGCAGCCTTTCGCTGCTATCCGATGCACTCCACAACCTTACCGACGTGGCGGCGTTGCTGATTGCCCTGGTCGCGCGGCTGCTGGCGCGCCGGCGTCCTTCGCTGCGGCATACATTCGGCTTTCACCGCCTTGAGGTCATTGCCGCACTCTTCAACGGCGCAACGTTGCTTGTCGTCGCAACGTTAGTCATCCGGGAAGCTGTGGTGCGGCTGATTCATCCCACGCCTGTGGAACAGATGACGATGCTGGTCGTCGCGACCGTGGGTCTTGTCGGAAATCTCGTCGCAGTCGTTTTGCTCCACGGCCACGATCGCGAAGACCTCAACGTTCGAGCCGCATTCCTGCATTTGCTGCAGGATACCGTCTCGTCGGTTCTTGTTGTTTTGGCGGCGCTGCTCGTCAAAGTCCCCGGCGGCGTTTATTTGGATCCCATTGCCTCCATCGTTGTGATTTTGTTCGTGGTGCGAGGCACCTACCAATTGACCCGCCGGGCTCTGCACATTCTCATGCAGGGCACGCCCCCTGACGTAGCCATTGAGGAACTTCGTGCCGAGCTTATTGCCCAATTCGGTTTGCGCGACGTTCGCCATATTCATGTGTGGGAGCTCGGCTCGGGATATCACGTTTTGACTGCGCACGTAGTGTTTAATGGCGACAACCTCTGTGCACAGGTCGCCCAACTGCCCGCCATCCGCGAGTATCTGCGCAAGGAATGGCATATCGAGCATGCGACGCTGGAGCCCGAAATTGAGAGTCCGGGCAGCGTGCAAACGTGAGGCGGGCAGTTCAGCCATCAACGAAATTCGTCTAAAGACTCTGCCCTTGCGCTGCAACGGCCGTCGCGCCACACGACGCGGATCGGCATCTCAAATAGCGAGCTCAACGTCCGGGAGGTAAGCACTTTGCGCAAGGGGCCGGAAGCAAAGACTCGCCCAGCCCGCAGCAGCAAAGCGTGAGTAAAGACAGGTGTGATTTCTTCGACATGATGCGTCGTGAAAATGATGGTCGGGGGATGAGCCCAACTTGCCGCTCGCCGAATGGTCTCCAAAACAAATTCACGGCCGGCGAGGTCGAGCCCCGCACAAGGCTCGTCGAGAATGAGCAGTGCCGGCCGACGCATCAGGGCGCGAGCAATGAGCAGCCGTTGGCGCTCCCCAGAGCTCAGCACACGAAACGGCTTTTCCAGTAGCTCCACCACACCCATCGCGGTGGCAACCTCGGCGGCCGTGCGCAATTCGCTCGTGCTGGCTGGCTGAAAGAGATTGAGGTGCGCCCGGCCCCCCGTGATGAGAATCTCTAATCCAGTAAGTTCACCATGAATACGCTGCGCCAGCTGGTCACTGACCATGGCAATTCGTCGGCGCAATACTGACAGGTCCGTCTCTCCAAACCGCTGCCCCAGTACCGCCACCTCGCCGTCAGTAGGCCAAATGTATCCCGTAAGGAGATTGAGCAAGGTCGTTTTACCCGCGCCATTCGGACCAAATAGTACCCAGTGTTCGCCGCCGCGCACCAGCCAGCGAATCTCGGAAAGAATCTGGCGACGCTCTCTCGTTAGGGAGACATCGGACAATTCAACCACAACATTCGCCATGTTTACCCTTTTCTCTTCACCAGTTACCGTAAGCTCTGGCACTCAATGATTTGGAATCTGGAATCGTAATGATCCTTATCACGAACATCGTGGCATGGCGGAAGCCTTGGAGGGTTTCAAGGTTAGTTTGCGCCGTCTTTATTCTCTGTTCCTATGCGGCTTACGCCACGACGACGTTGACGCTGCGCAGCTACTTTCCAAAGGAGCGCGTGCGGGCGCGCGAAACCATGAACTTTGTGGTGGAGTACCTTGCTGAAGATGAACCGTGGATCGACGATGTGATTTCGCGCGCTGGGGCAGCACGAAACAGCCTCCGGTCGGTGGTGGGTGAGGCCTTATTGGTACAAGTACGCCTTGTGGTGGCGCCGACACGCGAGCTTTTCGTGAAGATGGTCGGCCGATGGGCAGAGAACTCCGTGGCCGTCGCGGCAGTGCGCAGAGCCGAACCAACGGTGGTACTAAATGCTGAGGCTATCCGCCGGGGCACCCCTGCGAATTTTCAAGCTACCCTGCTTCACGAATTCGTTCACATTTATCTTGGACTCCGGTGTATGCGGCCGCTGCCGCGATGGTTTGAAGAGGGGGTGGCCACGCTTGCCGCTGGGGAATGGGATACAGAAGATGCGGCAAGCGTGACGTGGGCGGCGTTCATTGGAGGATTAATCCCCATCCACCAACTCGAGCATTCGTTTCCGGTGGATGCTGCCGTTCAGCAGCTTGCCTATCGACAGAGTGCATCTCTTGTGCAATTTATGATGACCCAACGCCAGCAAAGCTTTGCGCGCTTCGTAAGCAACTTCACGGGTGAGAAAGGGCTGCCAGAGATCGCTCAACTTTGGAACCCGATCTATCGAGATCCATTGGAACTCAGCTGGCGTAAGGAGCTCCGGTCTTTTCGGAACTGGGCTCTGCTGAGTTTCCACTCGGGCCTGTTTTGGGCATTTGTGGCCGTATTGACGTTAGCGGCTTGGCTGGTGAAATATCTGCGAAACCGAGCTCGCCGCAGGGAATGGGAAGAAGAGGAGAAAATCTATCAAGCTCTGGACGAAGAAGAGAAGTCTTCGGCGAGTCGCTACGCTGATCCGGAAGAGGACGAAGATGATGAGCCACGGCCACCATGGTACGCCTGAGGATGGCCGTGGCCCGGACTCACTGCTTACAAAGCATCCTGCCCTTGCTCACCGGTCCGGATGCGGATGGCATTGATAACGTCCATGATAAAAATCTTGCCGTCCCCAATGTGGCCGGTGCGCGCGTTTTCAATGATCACTTTGACCGCTTCGTCGACTGCTGAATCTTCGACCACGATTTCGATCATAATCTTGGGCAGGAAATAGATGTTGTACTCCATGCCGCGATAGATTTCTTTGTGACCGCGCTGGCGACCGTAGCCCTTCACCTCGGTCACCGTCATGCCCTTAATCCCGATGTCATTCAGAGCATCGCGAACTTGGTCCAGCCGGTGTGGTTGGATGATGCACTTGATAAGCTTCATAACACTTCTCTCTTTCCACCTATCTGGATTAATTGGCAACTTTCTTCTTACGCCGAATAAGCGCTCTCGCCGTGCTCAGTCAGATCGAGCCCCATCTTTTCCTCCTCATCCGGGACACGGAGGCCGATCGTCAGGTCGACAGCCTTGAGGACTATGAACGACATGAGGAAGGTGTACGCAGCAACGGCAACGACCGCCACCAATTGCGTCACAATTAGGCGAAATCCGCCGTGGATGAGGCCTTCGTTTCCCGCAATTGCGGGGTTGATCCATGCGCTCGCGAAAACGCCTGTCAGGAGGGCTCCAAGAGTTCCGCCTACTCCATGCACCCCGAACGCGTCCAAGGCATCGTCAATGCCCGCGCGGGCACGCCACGAAACAACCCACGAACAAACAATGCCTGCAACGGCACCAATCACAAAGGCTGAGAGTGGGCCAACATATCCCGACGCGGGTGTAATCGCGACAAGTCCTGCGACGGCACCCGAGGCGAATCCTAACGCAGTGGGTTTCTGCTTAAAAAGCCAGTCCACCAGCAACCACGCCACTGCGCCTCCGGCTGCGCCGCAATGCGTGGCGACGAACGCAGCGGTTGCGAGCGCACCTGAGGCAAGCGCGCTCCCTCCGTTGAAGCCAAACCACCCAAACCAGAGTAGTCCTGCTCCGAAAACCGTAAAGACCAGCGAATGAGGAAGAAATGCCGTCCGGGGGAATCCACGCCGTGGGCCGATCATTAGGGCTGCCACCAGAGCAGTCAGCCCGCTCGTCATGTGCACGACAGCCCCGCCAGCAAAATCCAAGGAACCAATCTTCTTTAACCACCCATTTTCACTCCAAACCCAGTGGGCGACGGGATCGTAGACAAGTGTGGTCCACAGCAAGATGAAGAGGACGTAAGCACTGAACTTCATTCGCTCGGCAAATGCGCCGGCAATCAGCGCAGGGGTGATCACCGCGAACATGCACTGGTAGACCATGAACAACCGATGGGGGATTGTTGCAGAGTAGGGCTCGTAAGGGGTCATTCCAACTCCCCGCCCACCGAACCAGTTCAGGGACCCGAGAATCCCGTACTCGCCGATACGCACCAGCGACGGAGCGAAAGAAAGGGAGTAACCCACCAGATACCATTGCAGCGTGATGACGCCAAGGGCAACAAAACACTGCATAATCACCGACAACACGTTCTTCGCGCGGACGAGGCCGCCGTAAAACAGCGCCAACGCAGGCGTCATGAGCATCACCAGGGCCGCGCTTACCAGAAGGAATGCGCTGTCGCCGGTTGAAACGCTGCTCTCGGGCAAATGTTGGTTGGAGTGCGCGACACACCCCGCGCTGAAGCAGGCGGCAACGCCAAGAATCAACAGACGCCCCCACCTTGTTGGGAGGTAGTTACGAGCCGGCCTACGCATGGCACACGGCTGCATTTCACAAGGTCTTCGGTTTTTGAATCGCATAAATTGGATCCGACCTTTCCTCTCAATGTTGACGTGCTCGCGAGCTCCTGCGTCCCTAAGGCAAAAGGTGGGCCAACTGAAAATGGCACTTAGTCGAGATTTTGGCGGCTATAGGAGGGCTTAGAGCGGTACTTTCTGTGCACACGGAGCAGAAAAAGTGGTAAATAGGTACCATTTAGGCGGGGCCCTCTCCCGCCGAGCGAAGCGGTAAAGCGGATGCCACTGCCATCGGGCCTGCAGCTAACCAAAGCACCCCATTCGAGAGAAGGCGGCGCGCAAGCTGGTTTCACCTATTCCGCAACGGACAGCCAGACAAATTCGCAAGTGTCTCTTCAATACCTACCGACTGCGCATGGCCAAGCTGTAACGATGGACGGCCGCCAAGGAATCCGCAGGAGAAGGCGTTCACTCTTGAAGTGCTTGCGGGTTGGGCATCTCTGCGGAGGGGGGGGCGAAAAAAGAGGCGGCGACGCGGAGGGAAGATTCCGCGTCGCCAGAATATTACTACAGGGGTGCGGGGCCAGGCGGCTTCGTTAGTCGCGCACGAGCGGATACGACCGAACCTCAATACGATCAAGGGTGAAATCCCCCTCTTCAAATACCGCGTTCGGCGGAGGACTAAGCGTGTCGAGCAGGTCGAACCCAACTCGCAAATCGCGCCGCGAAATAGCATTCTGTCCGGGACCGGGCTCGGCAGAAATGTTTGGCATACGAGCGGAGAGATCGCCACTCACTTCTGGGCGAATGTCGAGACTCATCGGCGTATGGAAAATCATGGTGTACCATCCCCCAGCCGTGTCACCCGGGTTCTTGTCTGGATTCAGACAGCCAACACCGGGCAGGCTTTGTGCCGCAATGAGATTGTTGACGGCCCCTGCTGCAAACGCTCCACCCACTTCCATTTTCTGCGACCACGCAAACCGGATCGAGCGCGCGCGCAACCGCAGCTGCGGATTCTTGTTTGAATCTTGAGACGATGTCACGTGGAAGCGAATCTTATATTGTCGGGCTGGTTCGACGCGCACGCGAGCAGTTAGATCCGAGTCCGCTGCGAAATCCAGGGTAGCAACGGCAAGGCGTGTACCACCACGATAATTATCGAACCCGCGCGAGCTGACCGTGACACCGGCGGCAGATTCGCTGTAAGTTGGCCCATAGGAATTGTCCCGCGTGCCATAGCTTCCCTCGGCACCGAAAATGATGCTGTAAAGCTCGAGAATCGCGCCAGAACGTGCGGCGCTCAGATCACCCGCGTCCGATGCACTTGTTGCGTAGATTTTCGCCGGGGCTACGCTGTTGGGAACCTCCGTGACGGGATACGTCCCCAGCGAGAGTTCTGTCAACGCAAGGTAGCCATTATCCTGCGGGAAATAAGCGTACGTTTCGAAGCCCTGTGCGATCCCCTCGGTAGCGGCATTCGCCACGAGGTAGGGAACGTCCACTGGATCAAAATCCACGCGATAGAGCGACGGCTTTGTAGGATCGGACGATGGGCGCAGCTCACGTTCCAAGAGTTCGTCGCTCGCGGAGAGGTTCGTGTGGTTGAAAACTTCAAGCATCGAATTCTGTGCGAAACGAATGGAAAGACGCATGCGAGCTGCCGGAATCTGATTCGTCTGTGCGGGATTGGTCTGCCCACCACAGTACACATAGAATTTCCCGCGGACATACTGATTGGTGCCGACGGTGCTGTAAGGAAGCCACTTGCTTTGGTCCGTCATCCAGCCCGCGATCCGGAACCGAGTGGGATCCGAGCTCACGGTACCACGCAGGGCTGTGTTCGCAGCGTCGTAGCTCAGAGAAGCTGCGTCCGACGGTGTCTGCGCCAGCACCATCCAACCGGTGGCAGTGGTAAGAGGCTCAACACGCGCGGTGCTCACCACGGTGGGGAAAAAGAAGTCGAGCGCACGTGCCATGAGCTGATTGCGTTTGGATTCCGAGACAATGGTTTCGAACGGGAAGGCTAAGTACACCAATTTGTAGGTCCCGGCATATTGCACACCCGCCACCGACCCACCACCTTGCAGCGACGTGTAACTGGCCTTATCGAAGTAAAGATGTCCGGATGCCACCCCTGTAACCTTCTGAACATGGATCGAATCCAACTTTACGTTGGGTCCATCGAGAGTGTTGTTCGCGACATTTGCCCAGACCGTTCGCGGATCGGTGGGGATATTCCACGTGAGCTGCCGCCAACCCGAGAAGTTGATTGTCACCCAATCATTGACGTAAAGCTCATTGTCCGAGTCGCGCAGGCAGATGCGCACCTGATGCCCCGAGTTATCCCCATAAACCCAAATGGATAACGTCGAGTTGGCAGGGAATTCCGGGAGTGTAGAATTATACTCCCGGATGTAGCTACCCGAGCCCCAAACGTAATAGAGATCGCCCGACCCACTCCCTTCCAGCACAGGAGAACTCACAATTGCAAAGGCACTGGCTGCGTCGGCGGTGGTTTGCGACGAGTAGTTTGGATCTTTCCATCCGCCAAGATCGTTGAAACCATCGATGAGAGTCTCGCCTCCTCCGTAAGTAAGTGCCGCGATCGACCCACCTGTGTTCGTGATGACGTCGGGATAATTCACCTTGTAGGTGGGTCCAGAGCCATCGTCGAAGTTGATGCCGGTAATGCCAGCAAAGATGGAACCGCTTGCACCACTGGCGCTGAAGACACCCGCACTATCCGCAACGTAGTTTGCACGCAACGTATTGTCCACAAATGTGGTTGTGCCCGCACGATCCAAATCCCACGCAATTTCCGAACCCGAAAGGAAAAGCTTGCCGCCCGAGTTCAAGTAGTTGGTCAGTCGCGTTTGCTGAGCCGCCGAAATCGAAATGTCATTCGTGGGATCGGTGGTACTGACTTCCGCCTGAATGCCGCCGACCCAAACTACCGCCCCATAACCACCAAGCGTAACATAATCGAGCTCAACGGCCTCGTCCTCACACGAATCGAAAGCCACGGACTTGCCCCACTGTTCAATGGCTCGCGCATGCTCAACAATGTAATCGTAGGTGTTCATCTTCGCCAAACGCTGGCGGTAAAGCGTCCCGCCGCTCCACGGAACCGCTTGGCGCGTCGCGATGTCGAGCTTGTCGAATCCATTCACGATGAGCAGTTTCGGCGCCATCGGATCCACGCTTGTGCGAAACGCGAGCGTCTCGGTGGGGAAGCTTTCGCCACCAGCATTGCGGGCGGTAAGATAAAAGAAGTACGTCGTATCCGGGGTAATCCCGCTCAGCACGTAATTCGTCGTGCTGCCACCACTAATGGTAATCGGAGCAGGGAAAGAGCGGCCGTGGGAACTCACATAAAGCGCGTAGCCCGTGGCCGCATCGCCACGAATCCCCTGAGTGTCGGTTTGCGGTTGGTCCCAACTGATGCGAACACTTGTGGACGAAAGCTGTTGAACCCGCACGTTGCGAGGAGGCTCCGGCAACAAATTAACCGTTGTCCCATTTCGGTTCGCCCAGAACTTCACAATCCCTTGATAGATTGCCCGCGCCATGACCTGACGGAATTTGGGATCGTGGTAGAGTGACATGTCGGTGGCATTGTCGTGGAAGAGCCACTCACCCAGAAAGATGGGCATCAGATCGCCCACATTGCTGGGGTTATTCTCTCCGTAAGTACCGTAACGTTTCCCGACGCCGTGGTTCACAAAGAGAGAGCTGTAGCCCTTTTGACAGTCGTTCAGTACTTCGTCATGGACGAAATTGCGGAACTGATCATGCCATGTTCCCTCATAGCCGGTGTAGACGTAGGTGTCCAAGCCGCGAGCTGTTCCGTCGAAGGCATTCGTGTGGGAACTGATGAAGACGCTATCCTGCGCTGGGGCACCATAGGCCACCGCCGCATCGCGCAGCCAACGCCCAAACTTTGGCCGACCCGACCAGCCATCTGCCTGATCACTCGAACTCGAATCGTAAACTGACGTGGGAGCACCCGAGAACTGAATGTGATAGCGGGCTTCTTCTTCAAAGCGTGGCTTGCCGCTCGTGCCCGCTGTGCCACGACTAATGAGACCCATGCCTCCCCCGAAACGCACGGCGTCGGCGCTCACATAATGGGAGGTCGAGCTTGAGTCGTTGAGGAGCTCGACACTTGCGTGCTGCGCGTCCACGCCAGCTTCAAAATAAAACGTGCCGAGATAGATCCACGTAAAGCGGCGCATCCGTTGGTCGATTGTCGTCTCGGTGACTCCGCCTGCGTGGTAAATGCGATAATGAGCCTGAGGCGAGCGGTTAGAGAACGCCCCGTGGCTCACATAGACATTGTACCAGCCTGACGCTGGAATTTGAGGCACCCATCGGGCTGATGCCGTTGGGGTGCCGACCACGCACTGAACTAAGCGGTTTGTTCCCGAAGAGAAGGGATCCGCTCCCGAGAGGTAAGGGATGTACCCGTTTGCGAAGCCCTTCAGGGTACTATTGAACCAGCCGCTCCCGGTTTCGTAGTAGCCCTTGGAGCCATCCCAGCCGTCATCGTTATCCACGATGACCATGTTCGTGTTGAAGTCGAGCTCCCGGCAGCTAAAGACGTCGGCGCCGGCGTTATAGCAATAGGCCCACAACCACTGGTTGATGAGCTCGACATTTGAAAAGTCCTCGATATTGTTTTGCACGAAGCCGCGCTGAAGTCCCCAGTAATCCGACTCACGCCAGTCCCACCCGTGCCCCGGGTTCAAATACACTGCTTTGCCGGTGAGTGCCCCGACTGGCCGCGAACCGGCTGGGCGTGGGTATTGGTTGAGCCGAGCTTCTTGCGAGCGAGTTGTGATATCCGCTTCTGGTAGGGCTGGTGGAGTAGCCGTATCCGGTGTCAAATCAACTTCTGGAGCTGCCTCCTTTGGAAGGAAACGATCGAGAGGCAGATAGTCCGACGAGCCTGGCTTGCGCGCGAGCACCTCGAAGCTGCGCAGAGGCAACTGCTGGAGATTGCGAATAAACGCATCGGAGATAGCGTCGAACTTATCCGCAACGCGGGTCGCGGAGGTCACAAAATCTTCGGGAAGATCGAGAAGGATTTTCACACTGTCGCCGCTGACAATCACATCCGTTAGGGAGGTGCCAGCGGGCAGGGGGGTGCTCGCACCCAACTTGCGCTCTTCGGCCGTCGGGCCAGCCACAATGAGCTTCGAAATTAGCCGCGCCCTCTCGGCGACATCGGCGCTCCCACTAGCCGCTAACTCAGGACGCGCCAATTTCGAGTATCCTCCCGCACCGGGCAGTACGATACTTGGGACCGGCGGCTGCCGCTCTTCCCGAGCAATAGGTTTACCGCTCGAATCAAGGCCAAAGTCTGCTAATTTATCCGCCAGTGCACTGGCGGCAATCATCGCAACCGACAAACTCACGAATATCCGAAACGCCCTTACCCGCATGAAGCAACTCCCTTTTCCCTCGCCCAAATCCAACCTAAAGGCAGAGTACTTTTGCGCACCTCACCTGCCGCAAGGCTTTGGACCATATGTTCTGACTTGCACTCGGCACGCCCAATGCCAACCGAGTACATTCAATTTATACTCCACTGAGCAGCTGACCGAAAGATTCAATTAGAATCGGCTGCGAGGGATTGTTTTTCACAGCGGCACGCCCAGCGTTGTCTCAAGCTCGAGGCCAAATAGGTGACCGCAAGCGCCTCAGCCGAGAGTCTCGAAGACTGGACCATATGAAGGTTTCGTCGCAAACGTAGCTGACGCAATCCCCTTTGGCTCATAATAATGCTGCGTAGCGGCTTCCACAAGGGCGTGGAAAGCTTGCTGCTCCACCAAGGCAATCACACAGCCTCCGAAGCCGGCACCTGTCAACCGAGCCCCAAGTACGCCATTCACCGACATCGCAATTTCCACCAGCTCGTCGAGTTCCGGACAGGAGACCTCGAAGTAATTCCGCAGGCTCTCATGAGAGGCGCAAAGAATCTGGCCTGCCTCCTGCCATTTTCCCGCGCGGAGTGCCTCAGCCATCGCAAATACCCGGGCATGCTCTTCGACCACATGAAGAGCGCGCCTCCAAAGGGTCGTCGGGAAAACCCCACGGACCGCATCGAGCTCGGCACGGCTCACTTCACACAGGTTTCGTAATGGCCGCCCCGTGTACGCGCGTAACATCTCAAGTGCTTCTTCGCACTCCTGACGGCGTCTGTTGTAGGCCGATCCGGCAAGTTCACGCGGCACGCGGGAGTCAAGAATCGCCAGAAGGTACTGACCGGAATCGAACGGAACGTACTCATAGTCCAAGGAATCGCAATCAAGAAAGAGGAGTTGGCCGTCATGACCGAGTGCGGACGCAAACTGATCCATGATTCCGCAACGGACACCGACCCCAGGACTGTGCTCCGCGCGCTGGCACAGAAGGGCCAACTGGCGAAGGTCCACGTGGGCTCCAACAATGGAAGTGACCAAGTAGGCGTAGGCTAATTCAAGCGCAGCACTTGAGGATAGGCCTGCCCCGGTGGGTAGATCTGAAACGATCAGCACATCGAGAGCTGGCACCTCTATCCCGTTTTCACGCAGCACGACCGCCACAGCAAGCAGGTAGTTTTTCCACCGCGGAGGCTGATCGAAGAGCGACTCGGCAGAAACTCCCTGCGGCCAAACGAATTCCGAACTCTGAGGCAGCGGCGAAGTTCCGTTTGGTGCGCAAGTTACGATACGGGCAGCGTCGCCAGAAGCAGGCTGCGCAAGCATGGTCACCCCCAAATGCACAGCGCATGGCATGACCCGCCCTCCGTTGTAGTCTGTGTGCTCGCCAATCAGATTCACCCGCCCTGGCGCAAACGAGGCCCAGCGTGGGGGGCTACCAAAGACTTTGATAAATCCCTCAACCTGCGTCAGCGGCGCAATCATGACACGGACTCCTCGAGTGTTCTTTCGCGGTAGTGCACTTCGCTTTGTTCGCGTAGTCTCTCTGCTGCGGCTTCGGGCGTGAGATCACGTTGGGGCGTGCCAAGCATCTCGAAGCCTACCATAAACTTCTGGACGGTCGCTGACCGCAGAAGTGGAGGATAGAAGTGGACGTGCAGGCGCCAATGGGCGGTCGGACGGCCCTCGCACGGCGCCTGATGAAAACCCATCGTATATGGAAAGGAAATCTGGAAGAGGTTATCGTACCGAGTTGTGAGCCGCTTAAGGATGTCCGCGAGGGCGTCACGCTCCGAATCCATAAGCTCCGGAAGAGTTGAGGCTTTGGAATGCGGAATGAGGAGCGTCTCAAACGGCCATTTTGCCCAGAAGGGAACAAGGGCCACCCAATGTTCGTTCTCGCAAACGATCCGCTCGCGCTCCTGCATTTCGGTGGTTAAATAGTTCCCGAGCAGATGCATCCCTGTTTGTTCGTACCAGACGCGCTGCGTAGCATCTTCCTTTTCGGGTTCAACAGGCACTGAAGTGGTGGCCCAGATCTGGCAATGGGGATGGGGGTTACTGCAGCCCATGAGCTGCCCGCGATTCTCGAAGATCTGGACATACCCAATCTCTTGCCGCGCGCTTAGCCGCCGGGTTTCCTCTGCCCATGTGTCTATCACCAACCGAATGGCTTGCTGGCTCATTCGGGAGAGCGTAACGTCATGGCGGGGGGTGAAACACACAACGCGGCAAACTCCACCTTCGCTTTCGGCTCTCAACAGTCCGTTCGAGTAGGAAGTCGGCTGCTCCTCGGGGAGTAAGGCAGGAAAATCGTTATCGAAAACGAAAATATCCTTGTAGACCGGATTGCGATGTCCACCGGCCCGAGCATTGCCCGGGCAAAGGTAGCACTGTGGATCGTACGCGGGTAGATCCTCTGCCGGTGGCGATTCAACTTTCCCCTGCCAAGGTCGCTGGAGGCGATGGGGACTGACCAGCACCCACTCGCCCGTGAGTGGATTCCAGCGACGGTGTGGACGTTGAAAAAGCTGGTGCGACACGAAAAGCGAACGCCCCTCTGGCGGCACCCTTTGTTCACATTCCACAGTAATGTCCTCCCCTTCAGATTCACCCCAAAACCTCAAGGCGGATGGCCCGAGCTAAGGGGCAGCACCTAAAAACTTTGCGATTCGGTCGCGCAGGTCACGCGCGGCTGCAATCACCGCCTCGAGCAAACTGCCATGCTCGTCGCCCACCTCTGGAAACATGATCGAGCGCGACGCGTTGACTACGAAGCGCGGATTGGTGTGGGCGGCAATCGCATCCAGCGTTTCTTCCAGGTTCCCGCCCTGGGCACCGACGCCGGGAATCAGCAGTGGTAATTCTGGGGCGATCGAACGAACCTCAGCGGCATGCTCAGGCCGCGTCGCTCCCACCACCAGTCCAATGTTTCCGTGACGATTCCATTGCACAGCTTTTTCCGCGATGCGCTTATACAAGTCGTGCTTCAGAAGGAAATCCTCGGCGCCGGGGTTCGACGTCAGACACAACAAGAACACCCCGCGATCCGGGTAACGCAGGAAGGGCTCGACCGCGTCGTAGCCCATGAGGGGATTTACCGTCACTGCGTCATAGTGTCCCACCTCGAAAATCGCGCGCGCGTACTGCTCACTGGTGCTGCCAATATCACCCCGTTTGGCATCGTAAATCACAAGATGCTCCGATTGCATTTCCCGCACAAGCGCTGGAATCCCGCCGCTTCCGCTCACTTCCAGTTCGAAGAAAGCAGCATTGGGCTTATACACGGCAGCGAATGGTGCTGTGGCCCGAGCGACGATCTCGCAGACGATATCCTTCGCAATCTCAGGTTCTTCGGCCAATTGTTCTGGTTCAAGACGCACATGGCTCGGCACAGGCTCGTCCCCCGTGCCGAGAACACTAAGATTCAGAGGTCGAGCACGCAGCGCAGCAAGGATTTCGTCGCGGTAGAGTTTGCGGATGCGGGCAAAGTCCGGATCAAGACCCACGCATAGGTGCGAGCGCTGGCGTCGGCACGCGGTTTCAAAGCGTTCTATGAAATTCATTGGACGATTTTCCGAGGATTTCCTCTCTGCGCCACTCAGGTGAATGTGTGTCGAACTTTGTCTGTCAAGCACCAGCTACCAAGTAAGAAAATTTCGTCTGCCTGCTCCTTCCCTCGGGACCGATGGTTGCGTTGTTGCGTCCTGCCAATTCTGGACCGTCGCTGGCTGCAAACGATGGACTTTTTCCAACCATTTTAAAAGTAGAGGGTCAGGGTGTTGCGTCCCGGCTTGCGGAACCGCACCTTGAGAAGATTTTTCTCCTGTTTGAGATCCGGCAAGGGAATGGGGCCAGCATTGAGCTCTATTTTTGTCGGCGTGCGAGGCACCGCAACCTCGACCACATCGGGGGGATACCGGTTCTCGAACTGTATTTCAGCACGGAGGCGTCTGCGCTCGATGCGCGTGAGCTCACCGCCAAGAAACGCGCACTTGCCCCAGTCCGCAACGTAGAGTTCAAACTGACTGGAGAGCACCTCCGCGAGGACGGGCGGCGCCAGCCACCACAAATGCTTGTTGGTGCGTGCGCGTTCGACAAGTTCTTCGAGCATTCCTTGACCCGCCATTTTGAGACGGGCACGCAGATACAGATGCGGCAACGTAATATAGCCGGAATTGTTTCGGTAAATGGTCGGGAACGGATAGACGTACTTGCCGTCCATCCAGTTCGGATACGCTGTTTCGAATACACGCTCGTAGTCCCGCAAAGTTTCGGGAGCAAAGCGAACGTAGAGGTCGAAAATCTCAGGCTGCACCCCATTGCCCGAAAGGTTTGAGGTCACATTCCACGGATAACGATCCAGCTCTCCCACGAGAAACCCACGTCCTTCGTGGAAGCCGACCACGAGCGTCCGATTTGGCTTTAGGTTGAGCTCCTCAGCAAATTCATTGTAGAGGTAGCGCGTGAGGACGGGCAGGGCAGCCCGTGCTGCGGTGTAGACGCCATAAGCAAATTCCTCTGCGCGTCCTGTTTCGCGGGCCAGTTTTGCGTACGCAATTGCCCCTGCGTAGGTGGCATTCGTGCAATCACCGGCACCCGAGCCGTGGCCGTGAAGTCCATTGGAAGCACGCATCCACTCCCAATCATCGCTTACGGTGAACCACGAGAAGAGACGCTCCACTGTCGTCCAATTCTTCGCGACCCATTCCCATTCTCCCAGATACTTGCAGGCGGTGTAGAGTCCGTAAAGCGATAATCCGTTCCCCCACTCATAATCATACTGATCGAAGTACGGACCCTCCAAAAAATACGTCCACCAGAATTCTCTTCCAGAGAGAGGTTCTCGCCCGCCGTAAAGAGGGCCAGCCTGTAAGTAGGCGGGGACAATCCGTCGCGTATTCGCGACAAGTTTCTCCCGATTCTCCGGTGTCAAGAAGCTGAAGGCCTGAAAACCTTGGGTGCGACTCTTATAGAGCGCATCCACGCCGCTCATGGCAATCGTGGTGGGCAAATCACCGAGGGATTCGTTGAGTAACGCACGCAGTGGATTTTCCTCACTCGACCGCGCAATCAGCGCCCGCTCAGCGAGCGGTGGAATCGGCAAGTCGTACGACCACACCCAAAGCTCATCGTCGGTTCGAGGTGTCCTGCTGCGTGCAATTCTTGTCGTCACACTGGTCCCATCAGTCGCTGCAAGAAGCTCGCCCGAAAACGTGAGAACACCCGGTGATGTCGTGGGAGGCAATCCCACGGGATAACCAATTCGGCGGGCAAACTCCAACTGAGGCGGCAAAGGCAGGTAAGGATTCAGCCGCCCCCCCGTCGGGCTTTGGAATCGGGCCACCTGATAGATCCGCACGGCGTTCGCTGGCGAGCGCACCATGAAGTACTCGTCCGTAGCCACGGGTTCGTTGAGGCCGATGCGCAACCACCGTCTCAGCGCTTCAACCGGCTCCGATCCCCTCTCAGCTTGCCGCACAACGTCAAAGGCGGTCTGAAGTCTTCCGCTTAGGTCCACGGTCCGTAGACCTGTGGGGTAGAAGACATAGATTCGGGGCTCTGCGGACGCATCGGGGAGACGCGTAACAGTCAGAAGCACCTCCTGTTCATCCTGTAAAAGCGTGGCACGCCCGTTTGCCACCATAACCACGGCTGGAACTCCCTTCGAAGTCAGAGGGGCAACCAGATATCCCGTCAGGGAACCGTCTGGTGTTCCTCCCAAAGCAGCCGCAAGTTCTTCGTCAGCAACTTGGACAGCAAAAAGCGGTTTGTCACCGGCGCTCGTGCGCAGTACCAAAGCTTTCCCTTCGCGGAGAGTAAAGATCGCGCCGGGGTAAAAGAGGTGCCAGTGAACGGTGTAGCGAACGTCTTGTTCACTGGCGCGAGCTGTCACCACGATTCGTTTATGCCACCCATCGATGTCAGGACCGGTCTTGGTCTGAGCGACCTGCGCCTCCCGCACAGAGTCCACCTCGACGCGAAACTCCGGTCCAGCTCGCATTTTTAGTCCAGTTGGACTCACTTCGCTCAAAGCAGGCAGGCCATCAAATAAAGTGAGTCCAAATCGTCCAAACGATGGGCGTTTGCGAAAGACGAGCTCCCCGCCAGAAGTTTCTGGATCGCGGCGGCCAATGGCAGATGTGGCAACGCTTTCTGGAATCGTAGAAGTATCGGGAAACAGTGTCACCGAGCGCTTTGCGGATTCGGTAGTTATCCTTGGAGCAACAGGCACAAAGCCAATCGTGATAGGTTCCCGCCGCAGCGCCACCTGCTGGCGACCAAATGAGCCGCGCAAGCGGATAGCCAGCACATTCTTGCCTTCGCGCATGGCCGAGGGTGGAATGTAGTACAGCCGACTGTTAGCGGTATCACCAATCCCGCGACCTGCGGTTGCGCCAATCCGCACTCCATTGAAAAAGGTCTCGTCGTCACCGTCTACATCACCGACTACAAACTCAGCGCCGTAGGTGGGTTGTCCCGGAATCTCGATAATCGTAAATAGCGTGATCGCCCCGCCGGGAGGTGTTGTGAGTGTGAGGGTCGGGGTAGTCGCCAAGGCCTTGGACGTAATCTCGTCCGGGGACGCGGTTGGGGGGAGCGTAGGCGAAACGTACCACTTCGCACGCGCAAGGTTGGCACCACGCAGCCGTAAAAAGGGAGCGGGCTGAGCACCTGGTGCCGCAGCCTTACACAGAAAAGGTGCCGACAGAACGAGCATACCCAAGGCCGCGTGGATCAACAACGCTGTCCACTTTTTTCCGAAAGCCAACCGATAGGATTCCATGGTAAATACGCGCTTACATGGGGAAGAGTTAGGGGTCAATGCGCTTTAGCTCGCGCAGACCTTTTGCAACATAGTACGAGTTCCCCCCAAATAAGATAGAGCCCGAGGTATGCTCTTTGACAAGCAGCAGAAGTGTTGGAGCAGACGCACGATACGCCGCGTTTCGTTCCAAGCTTATTTCTCTCCGATTTGAATTGAATCGTTCTAATCCGCCACTATACTTCAGAATGGTGAAAGCAAAGGTCCACCAACAAATACTCACTGCACCCTCTCTGGCTCTTCGAGGATGGGTCAGCCGTACCATTACCATTAGCTTGGCGGTTTTTGCCCTTTGGACATTGGCGATCCAGAGAAGCTCGGCGGTTTATCCTTCTCCCGACGACTGGCGCGACGAGACCATTTATCAGATCATCACCGATCGCTGGGACGATGGGGATTCCGCCAATAACACCCTCAACACGACCTACAACCCGTCAGCTGGAGATCGCACCCATGGTGGGGATTTCAAAGGCATCCAACGCCGTCTGACCTATCTGCGGGGACTCGGAATTACCGCAATCTGGATCTCGCCAATACCCCTGAACGCTTATGGCGAATACCATGGTTATGGGGCGCGCGATTTCACTCAAGTGGACCCGCACTGGGGCACGTTAGCCGACCTGCAAAATATGATTGCAGCGTGCCATGCAGCAGGAATCCGTGTCATTCTCGACGTTGTGTGTAACCATGGCGGGAACCTCTTTAACGACAACTCCTACTTGCCCCCACCCTCCACCTACACACTCACGTACCGTGATCCGATGCGCACGCATGCATTCCCGTTCAATTCCACGGCGTATTGGCACGCTCACGGCTCAATCGGCAATTGGACAGACCCCGAGCAAATCTTGGGGGAGCTGTTCGGGTTGGACGACCTGAAGACGGAAGATCCCTATGTACGCACTCAACTCATCAATATCTGGTCGAACTGGGTTGCGCTAACAGACGCCGACGGATTCCGCATCGATACCGTCAAACACGTGGAAATGGAATTCTGGCAGACGTGGGCCCCCGCGGTGCGGGCAAACGTAGCCGCTCTCGGCAAGACGAATTTCTTTATGTTCGGTGAGGTTTTCGATGGGAACGAAGCCAAGTGTGGCAGTTACACGGGGACAAAGGCTGGCGGCCCCTTCGCGTTGGATTCCGTTCTCGATTACCCGCTCTATTATCAAACGAACGGAGCTTTTGCCACCGCGTCGGCAGGGGCACAAAACATCGCATCCCACTATAGCGCGATCCCTACTTACTACGACCCCGCGGCCCAATCGCGCTTGGTCACCTTCTTGGACAACCACGACAATCCTCGCTTCCTCTCGTCCGGACTGGCCAACAATCGAACTGCGCGTTTGCATGCAGCGCTTGTGTTTCAGCTAACCTCGCTCGGGGTGCCGTGCATCTACTATGGCACCGAGCAGTACTTCAACGGTGGCGGGGACCCCTATTGCAGGGAGGATATGTTTGACGGCCAGTTTGAGTTTGGCCCGTCGCTCGGAAACAACTTTGATCAGACCACCTTCGGCTACCGCCTTGTACGCAAGCTCAACCAATTTCGGCGGGCCTATTCGGCCTTGCGGCGGGGCTCGCTGGTCGTGCGCGAAGTCCACTCCTCACCCGGTATTTTTGCGTACTCGCGTGTGGACGGGGCAAACGAGGTTTTGGTTGTCGTCAACACATCGGACAGCAGTCAAGTCGGGCAAGCATGGCAGACAAATTTCGCCGCCGGCACAGTACTCGTGAACCTCCTGAACCCGAGCCAAACCGTTACGGTCAATCTTGCCAAACAAGTTCCCGCGGGCACAACGATCGCAGGCAACGGTTACGGCGTCTTTGTACCCTCGAGCGAGGTCATCAACATCGAGCCGGAGGTCGTGGCGGTAAGCGTAGCTCAAGCTGGTACACTCGCCTCACCCACAGATACCATCTCCATCACCTTTAGCGAGCCCATGAACCGCTCGAGTGTCGAGCAAGCGCTCTCTTTCGCGCCGGCCATCACCACTCCGACTCTGTCATGGGATAGCTCGTCCACGGTGCTCACGCTTACGCCCCAACCGTCTTGGCCCAGCTCCACGGCTATGCGCTTGCTAATCAGCGAAAGCGCGTCAGACGCGCTCGGTGCCCCACTCCGCGGCGGTTTTGAACGGGAATTTACGACCGCCTTCAATCCCGGTGGCGGGAGCGGGGGCGGCAACGAAGTAGAACCCACCATTGATGGGACCATTGCCGGGGATCCGCGATGGATCACGCCGCGCGCCACCCAAACTGTCCGAACGGGATTCGGCGACAACACAGACCCCGGCCCTGACACGAATAGCGGCGGCAGCGAAGCCGACGAGCTATTCGTGGAGAACACGAGCACGACTCTCTACATTGCCGTTTCCGGCAATTTGGAGCCCAATGGCAACGCAATCAATCTGATCTTTGACACGAACGGGCCCGCCGGGGGCGCAAATATCTTGGATGGAACGGGAGCGACCTCGACCTTCCTCGGATCGCAACCCAACAGTGCTGCGGGCACGCGTCTGCCAACCGGCATGACCGCGGACCTCATTCTGCAGGTACAGTTGCACTCCCCCAATCAGACTCTGACACTCCACGCCTTCACGTTCGACGCGCAGGGTAAGTTAAAAAGCGAAGACACCGTGGGGCACGTGGAAGCAAATCCCGGCCACCCTACGATTGGCACGATCACAGGTACCGTGAATGGCCAAAGCTACACGTTTCATGTGGCCTACAACAATAGCCATACCGGCCCGGTGGCTGCCGGCACCAGTGCCGCAAACCCGACGGGGGCAGGCGCCGCGACGGGGCTTGAGATTGCGATTCCAGTCACGCTGCTCGGGCCGGGTCCCTACGACCTCCTTGTGGGGATTTCCGGAGCCTCGGGTTACTGGTCGAACCAATTTTTGCCCCCGGCCTCACCGACGGGGAATTTGGGGTGGCGCCCGAACTTTCAAACAAAAGGGATCTCCCCGCTCCGATATTATCTCCCTGTGAGTCTTAGCCGGGTGGAGCTTGAATAGAGGGAAAGCGGACTCTGAGCGACGCTTTTTCCGGGCTGGGATACGAACGGATTCTTTTCCAAGATAGTTTGCCCGCAGGCACAAGTTCCTTTCTCGGATTCGTGGCGCCTTACGCTCCTTTAGCCAACAGCTTTGCTCTTAGGTAACGCGTGCAAAACGAGCCACTTGCCGCTGCTCGAGCGACATTGTTGGAGGCCAACGCTTCCATAGCTCGGCGTTTTCAAGCAACGCCTCAACCGGCAAGATCGAGGATCTCTACAATTTCTTCATCAAGGAGGACGATGGGATTTCCCTTCATGCTGCTTGCGGCTTGGGAGCGCTCGACCGCCTGATCATAGTGGCTTTTCCGTAAACCCAACTGACTTAGGCGCGGGATTCCTACCTCGGCGGCCAATGTTTGGATCCACGCCAAGAGGTCGGCTACAGTTGCCTGAGGTTTTCCAGTGACCAGCCGAGCCGCTTCCTCATAGCGCGCAAGCGCAGGTGAATCCGGAGCACGCGAGCGCAGAGCACGCACGTTTACTTCGACAACGGGCGCGAGCAATGCAGCGCACAGCGCCCCATGGGGAGCATGGAGCATCCCACCCAGAGGTCCGGCCAAACCGTGAACAGCCCCAAGGCCAGCGTTGGCGAGTGCCATACCGCTGAAAAGCGCGCCCAACGCCATATCGCTGCGCGCGCTGAGATCGCGTCCGCTCAAGCACGCGGTCCGCAGCGAGCGTCCCACACGCGGCAACGCCTCCCGGCAGAGGGCATCCGTGAATGCGTTCGCCTTCACGGATACAAAACTTTCCAAGAGTTGCGCTAAGGCATCGAAACCACTCGTTGCGGTCGGGCCCGGAGGCAAATCCAGTGTAAGTTCGGGGTCAACGACTGCCCACGTGGGCACAAGGAGCGGGCTCCGCATGCTGACCTTCACGCCTTTCTCGGGCACTTCGAGGACTGCGTTGCGGGTGGCTTCCGAACCGGTGCCAGCCGTCGTTGGGATCGCAATCATTGGGGCAGCGCGCTTCGCCAAAGGCCGCCCCTTCCCGACCACTTCAAGATAATCCACGAGTTCACCGTCGTTCACAAGCAAACCAGCGACCGCCTTCGCGACGTCGAGGGCACTCCCCCCACCAATCCCAATGACCGCTGTGGCGACGTACTCACGCGCTCGCTGCAGCGCTTCTTCCGCCACGGCAACACTGGGTTCGCCCACCACAGAATAGACCATGGTTGCGATCCCGCGCGCTGCCAATGCGGTTAGAAGCCACTCGTGACGCTGGGGGTTACTGCCACACACGACCATAACCCGGCTCGCCAGCCCAACGACAATCTCGGGCACTTGTCGGGCAGCCCCGGGGCCAAAGAGGATTCGATCGGGCGTGACCCACTCAGCGAGCAACGGCCCAACCTCCCTCGTCCGGGAAAACGTTCACGTACTTCACGCTGGAGCGTGGCTCTGCCATCATGGGCGCCACTTCATCCCGCCACTTCAAGTAGTGTGCAGTCTCCTTGTGAGAAGCAGCCGCTGATTCATCGCGGTACACCTCCACGAGAACAAAACGCGTGGGATCCTCGAGTTGCTGGATGACATCGAACCGCGCAACGCCGGGCTCTTTCAGGCTGTTTGACGCGTTTTCAATTGTGGCGGCCTTGAATGCCTCCACATACTCAGGCTTCACATGAACAAAGACTTGCACAATGTACATCGAATCACCTCTTCTTCGCATCATGCATGATCTGATTTGATACTTTAGGTTCCGCTTGTCGAACTGTTTTGAAAATGAAATCGCATCAGCAAGAACCGCAACGCGAAACGCTCACCGCACCACGTTGCGGGAAACCCACGAATTCTATGCTTGAAGACGCGATAACCTCTTAGGACTCTGGCCACTCAGACGAAATACAAAATGAACGAAACTATGCAAACAGCCATCGTGCTCGCAACTTATAACGAGGCGGCGAACTTGAGCGCGTTGATCCCGCGTCTGGCCGAGATTGTCCCTGACGCGTGGATTGTAGTGGTGGACGACAATTCTCCGGATGGAACCCCAGAACTACTAAAGTCCCTCCAGCAGAAGTACCCTAAACTCGCGCCCGTGATCCGCAGCGGCAAGCTTGGCTATGGGAGCGCCGTGCTGGACGGGTTTCGCCGCGCCCTCGAGCTTGGAGCAGACGCTATCGTCACCCTCGATGCCGACTTTTCGCATGATCCAGCAGAGATCCCGCGTTTGCTGGCAGGTTTGAAAGACGCCGATGTTGCCATCGGGTCGCGCTACTATGGCGGCGTGCGGGTGCTGAATTGGCATGTCTCGCGCCTGCTGTTGAGCCTATTTGCGAACCGCTATGTTCGCACGATTCTCGGCATGGCTGTGGAGGACGCAACAAGTGGCTACCGCGCCTACCGACGGCCTGCAGTCGAAGCGATCCTCGCGAGTCGGGTTAACTCGAAAGGCTATTCTTTCCTCGTCGAAGTCCTCTACCGCGCCTACCAGCGAGGCATGCGGATCACGGAGGTACCGATCGTCTATAGCGAGCGGCGCGAAGGCCAGTCGAAGATGAGCAAGGGCGTCATCGGCGAGGCGATTATTCGGCCGTGGCTGTTGCGTTTTGGTCGCTGAAAGAAGGGTGGCGCAAACCTTCCCCTCCCAGCAGCGCCTCCAAACCGCAATAAACGTGCTCACGGAATAAGGACGATTTTGCCAATATGCTCAGCACGTTCCATCGTCTCATGCGCTTGGCGGACCTCTTCCAAGGCAAACCGCGCAGCAATCCGCTGCCGGTAGACACCCGCTTCAAATTGGCGCAGAACCTCTCGCTGCATTTCGAGTCGCTCGGCGGGATCTGCGGTAAGTAACTCCCCCAGCACCCAACCTCGAATGCTTGCCTGCTTGCGAATGAGAGGTGTGAGATCTACAACGCCGGGTTTTCCTAATAGGCCGTAGATCCAAATCGTGCCACGCTGGGCCAACGCCTGAATCTCTGAGTCAAGGTAGGGTCCGTTTGCGACGGGATCGAAAAACACATCTACACCACGGCCATCGGTCAGGCGCTTGAGCTCACGCGCCCACGGCCGCATGCTTCCGTCCGGGTTGTGAGTCACCACGACGTGATCGAACTCGAGGGGCTGAAGAGCCTTTAGCTCCTCCGCCTTTCGTTCGGTGCGGGTCAAGCCAATTGCCACGGCGCCGCAAGCACGTGCCACCTGTGCAGCGGCAAGCCCGACGCTACTTGTGGCCGCGGGGATCGCCACAACGTCCCCCTCCTTGATGCCTTGCTTCCAGACCAAGCATCCCCACGCCGTGAGGTGCGACAGCCAAACGGTACCCAAAGCATCATCCGGAAGATTGTCGGGAGCTAGCAACGCCTGCTCGGCAGGCACGACATAATGGGTACGGTAAGTGCCTTCCACGGGATTTGGAGCACCGGGGCGACGGGGAGCCTCAGCACTCAGGATAACGCGCTGACCCAGTCGCTCGGCCGACACGCCATCACCTACCGCATCAATGATGCCGCCTCCTTCTAAGCCGGGGATGAAAGGTGGTTCGCCCGAATAAAGCCGATATTCGCCACGACGCGCCATCAGGTCCGCATGGTTGACTCCAATGCTTGTGAGCCGGACGCGGACCTCGCCCGCGCGTGGCTGCGGATCAGGCATCTCGCGCAAGGTCATTACTTCAGGTGGACCAAATCTTTCGACAACAACTACGCGCATTCTCGAACTTCTCCCTCTTTCATGAGCGCGAATTCAACACTTCTAAACTCATAGCTAAACCACGCAAAGGCATTCGGTCACGAGCTTGGGCGGAAATCACCTCTCCGCATGGCACGACTCAAGCAGCCTTAGCGCTCTTCTTCCTCAGGTCGGAAGAACTTCCAGCGCCAGATCAGCAATCCACCCACCACGAGGATAGCGCACACGTAGGCAGGATAACCATATTTCGGCAGATTGTAGTCCATAACGTTGGTAGCGCGCCCAATGAGCAGCGATATTCGTGCGAGCACAATGCTGCCGTAGGTCGCACCAAACGTGACCATGACAAACCAGATCCCAAGGGTACCGAGGCGCCCCACAATCCCCCGCCGGGATGTGGAAAAAAAGAAATAGGTGAGAACCGACACCACACCTACGATGAGGACAAAGTGATTGAACGCACTTGGTGCGCTGGCCTGCGCCTGAGGTAGCCACGGGAGAACGCTGCCGTTAGCCAAGCGCCCGGCTAAAGGCAACATGGTTCCGCCGATTTGATCCACAAGGTTGGCTTTCGCAAACCCTGTAAGATTGAGTGCTGCAAACGCCCCCACAACGAGCGCCATGGGCCAGCGGCTGAGCCAGCTCCAGGACGGAATCAGGCGCGACAACAAAAGGATGCCGAGTACGGCTGCCCCCCATCGCCATTGGGTCGCCCACGCCGCTGCATTCCCTTTTGCGATCTCGTCCATTCCACGCACAACATGGAGAACAAAATTCGGATAGATCGTGCCGCGGAAGGCTTGATAAAAGTAATACCCCGCCGCGATCCCCACGTAGATGTGCTCCACTGCCTTATAAATTGGGTTGTCGCGATAGAGGAAGCTGAACACCGCCAGCGTGAAGAAGCAGACCAGCCACACGCCGACCACATCCATGATTTGCCAGAAGCTATCCACAGCCTACACGCCCTCCTTCTTGCGTTCCATCCGCCAAAGCAGGAACTGGGCAAGGTTCCCAAGCAGGACCAGCACGACGATCAGGATGTGCACAGCGCTTTGGATCACCATGCCGCGCGTGGCGTAGCCCGGACGCCCCACAAGTTTCTCGTACTCCGCCGCGCCCGCGAGCCCACCCAAAAAACCAAGTAAGTTCCGCGACTGATAGTAGGGATATAGTTGTGGCGAAATGACGGCGGTGACGCCGGCAACCATCGGAACATTGTAGCGACTTTGCGCCTGCTGAATGTATTCGACAGCCCCCGGATCCCCGACTGCGATCGTGATCAGCATGTCAATGTCCTTGTAGGTGTCCCAACCTTGCATGATGGGAAGCTCGGCAGTCCGGTTGCCCTGATAATCCGTGGGGAATGTTTCTTTGAACGAGCTACCAATTTTTGCGATCGCGACCCGGTCGCCGGCTTTGAAACCGAGGTTTACGTAGTCCACCCCACGCACCTTCTTGATGCCTTTTTCCTCCAGTTCGCCCACCACAACCCGAAACGCTTTCTCGATCATAGGTGGACCGTCGGTCCACAAGCTCGAGCAGATCACTTTGCAGTCCTGCTCAAGCAGCTGGCGAAGGATGGCGATGTGTTGCGGCCACAACTCGGCCTCGCTTCCCGGACCGTAATCAATCGAGAGGTGAACTCGCGAGCCCGGCTTTAGCGAGCTTAGGGCACGATGCATCGAGGCCGCTTGTTCGGAAACGGTGATTGGCATCGAGATGGGAAGGATCAAAAAGAGTAATACAAGCGAACCTAAGGTGAGAAAAATCCAACGACGATCCAGCCCCACGAAACCCCGGAGGAGGGACTCGATTCGTTGGCTCTGGCTCTCAGGTTTTGCCATGGTCTCAGCCCTTGAGGTAAGGTTTCTCAATCCCGAAAATGACGCGTAGTCCCGTGGCAATCATTCCGATGGCTGCTCCCATTTGGATCGCTCGTTGTCCTGCGGTATTGGGCCACGTCATCAGCCACTCCTGAAGCCACGGAAATCCTTTCCAGAGATATCCACCAATGGGAACACGCCCGATCATGACGATCACCGCCGCGATCAGCAGCAGGGTCGCATGCACATTTTTTGCGCGAAATGCGCGGAATGCGGCGCTCGCCACGTAAAAAGCCAGCAACGCAAAGATGGTCGCCGACAGTGGGAAGTAGAAGTTATCAAAAAAGAACTGGAACATTGTTTGGTTCGCCGCAGCTAAGGCCTCTGCCTCTGCAGCTCGGGCCAGTTCGACCGCGCGTTGCGCTTCGGGTGTCGGGTTTGCCGCAGCGGCAGCAACGGCTGCTTCCACCGCCTTGGAGGCGCGTGCCGCAACTTCGTCGCGATACCACTTCACCCCGCCGGCGATCATCATGCTGAACATGCTCACCAACAGAAGCAGTTTATAGCCCCAATCCTTTTTGCGCTCCATAACGGCTTTCAGGTTGATCTTGATGAGGTTCAGCACGCCGAGGATGATCGAGAACGAGAGCGTGACGACGCCCCATTGCTCGAGCTCGTCGGCAATCGCGGTGAACGCCTTCACGGTGCTAAAATACTTCAAGATCATGAAGACGCCGACAAAGGCCGAGATGAACACTGGAACACGCGTTCGCATGGCGTCAGAACAACTCCTTGAGGATCTCTACGAATTTTACGCTGTAAGCTCCGAGCCACGTCGCCTCGCCAGCTGTCGCCGCGACCGTCGCCCCCACCACTCCCAGCAAGATCACCGGTAGGATGACCATTTTCAGGAGGTCGGAGGCGCGAATACTTGCCACGATCGTGGGCTCGCGCGACAAGTAGGCAGACGCCGCAAAGAACTCTTCGCCAATCAAGGTGAAGTCGCACGCCGCGACAAAGAATGGCAACTGAGCGATATTCGCAGTGCCTGCAACCTGAATCGCCCCACTGACGTAGCCCGTTTCTGCGAGGATGAGCGACTCGCTGTAGAAACATCCTTGATAAATGCAGGATGCCGGCCGCTCACGCAACATGATGCCATTGACTCCCGCAGTGAACGCAAATTGGTCGTCGGACAGATAGCGCATGTTGTTTGGAATGTAATTTTCCGGGCGGCCGGCTGCCAGCGACGAGGCTTTCACGACCTCCTCAGAAATGGTAAGCACCACCGAGCGACGACATGCAACGATCACCGGGGTATCGTACTCAGCCGCAATATAAGCAACGTGCGAGAGGATGTTGATGCCCGCCAGCGTCTGGATGTCATCAATATCGTTGATTCCCGGAATGAAAAGGACTGGGCGCCCCATCTCGGTCGCGCGCCCAATCGCCTCTTCAATCGCATCAATGCCCGGCAGTCGCCGGAGATGGATCTGGGCGCCAGCGCGCATTCGGCGGTCAAGGTAGAAATAGAAGGCCCCAAAAAGAACAAGCGCAACGAGGACCGGGAGCTTCGTTAGATCAAGGTAGCCCCATGTGGCAGGAAGCAGGCGATTGGTCGTGGGCGCTGCCTCGCTGAGCGACGGACAAAGGCTCATCACTAATAATAATACGGTGAGTCCGTGTGCGCTAAAGTAACGCTTCCCTCCGCGCGCAATACGGAGCCGAATCCAACCCAGCACACCCAGAGCGATCCTTCGCCAACAACCTGCGCTCAGAGCCCCAACAGTCTGATATCGTTGCATCAAGCTCGGCTGGGTCATTCTTCGATTAGCTCCACGTTTGCTCGCGGTACCACGTGCTCGGTTCCATTCGGCAATTCGACCACCATGACGCGCACGGTGGCACCCGATTCGATGACAACGGGATCGGGAGGCAAAGCCTTGATGCGCGCAATCTCCCCAAAATGAGGTTCCCGAATAATGCGAACGCGGGTGCCCACCCGCGTCTCCGTCTGGACGATCTCCTTGACATCTTCGGGAGATTCTTCTGTGGACACGATAATCTCGGGGCGGATAACCCCCGCACGAATCTGCGTGGCCCCGTTGATGCTTGCTTCATTCCCTTCCAGTTTCCGCAGAAGCTGGAATGTGCGCTCCGCCATCGCCAGACGACCAAAACCTTCCGTGATGATCAAGGTTGTGGTGAGATTTTCTCCGCCCGTAATCGCAATGCCAAGGTCGTAGCCGAGGATTTCTCCCAAATCAGGATCACTGAAGCTGCCGACCACGAGACCCGTTGCTCCGCATTCGGAGGCGCGCCGATAGGCAGCCAAGCTTGCGACTGCACCACCGACCAACACCAACCCCTCTGCATCTGAGGGAATATCCTCGGGTTGAAGCTCTTGGTCCGGCGATTTGACACAAATCGCGATGCGGCCATGCTTTTCCCCACCCACGCCAAGGATCCCTTGAATCATGGCGCCAACAGTCGCGATTTCCACACCTTCGTTTTCGATGACCTCCACCACCTCGCCGCCAACGTAGGCGGTCAACTCCAAGGGAATGGGATTTTCACGGATGAGAAGTTGCCCCGTGACCTTGCTCAACGCTTCAATCTCCCCATCACACGGAGCTTCGACGTGAGAGCGGAACCACCCGAATAGGCCGACATTTTCGGCGATGATTTGTCCTTTTCGAACACGCTCCCCCACCTCAACCTTCATTTTAGCCGGCACGTCCGAAGGCTCGATTCCAAGATGGTGAGCAATGTTCACCAGTTGGACGTTTCCCGGCAGCTCTGCGCGCGCCACAACGTCGCGCGGGCGGACACGGTCGCCGAGTCGCACTCGTACCTCGCCAGCAATCGGCAACATGCGCCGTTTGCGGATCACCGTACGCTCGCTAACCTTGAGCCCGGGCGTGTACGCGTGAGCCATCACACGTTCCCTCCGCCCAAAACTTGGGCACTACGCGGTGCCAACCGTCGCTTCCACCTCGCGCGCCCGCCATGGGAACAAGCTGGCGACACGCGACGAGGAGCCTCGAAACAACCCCAAGACGTTGAGATTTCCGAAAACGGCTTTCTCATTCAAACGCTCCGATTGCGCGACTCCACGACCGCAACTGTTCTCGCCGGTCGGCGTCCCCTGAAGCAAACTGAATCGGGCGGCCACGGCCATCAAAGACCACGCCGACGCGCCCTCCCCAAACTTTGCGAACCAACCGTTTCCCACGGCCCGCGCCTACATCCACTCCCCACGCCGGTTCGATCTCCAGCGTCGCACTGTGACCTTCGCCCAAAGGCACACGGAGAAGTTCACCCCCGCGGAGCTCAACCGTCTCCTCGCTTCCGTCGTCGCGCGTAAGTTTCGCCCGCAACAGATGCTTGCCCGGCCGAGCTCTTCCTGCAGGCGCCACCACCGCACCCAAAGGAATGAGGCAATCGCGCCAAAAGACCTCCATGGCAATCTCCGCATCAAGCTCACTGAGCACCCCAAGGTGCGGCATCATGAAAATGCTGTCCACAGCGAGTTGGGTAACGCCTAACGGAGCAAATGCGTCGATCATCATGAGAGCAGCTTGCTCGCGGCGCGGGGCATGGCTGAGCACGCCACCACTGCCTATGATGAGATCCAGCTCCATCATGTTGACAAGGGTAGCGCCAGTGGACGTCTGAGCAAACGCGTCCGCCACCGTCCGCCGCATCTGTACCCCCTTTAGCGTAGTGGCAAACTCCGCATGCTGAGCAAGCGAGAGCCGTAGGGCTTCACGAGCAAGTGCTTGCTCGATGATGAGATCTTCTAAGAGATGCGGGATTGTGGTCGGACGAATGACCTTGTTTTTGATTCGGTTCCGCACCTCATTTTCGGGAAGGTCCATCCAGCACCAACGGCGCACATTCGCAAAGCCTGCACTTGTGAGCACATTGCCAACACTGTAGCTCATCCCAAGATTGGCGCTGACGGTGCGGTTGAATTTGCCTTGGAAGACGGAGAAGACGTCGGTAGTTGCGCCACCAATGTCCACGCCCAAAACACTGATGCCGCGCTCGCGCGCCACGATTTCCACCAGCTTCCCAACCGCTCCGGGCGTGGGCATAATCGGAGCATCGGTCATGGCCTTGAGTTTGTCGTAGCCGGGTGCCTGAGCCATGACGTGCTCCATAAACAGCTTATGGATTTCGTCGCGGGCTGGTCCCAAGTTTTCCAGCTCTAAGCGTGGGCGTACATTTTCGACCTCATGGAAATCCACAAGATCGCCGAGAATTGCGCGGACTTCGGCTGCGGCGTCGCGATTGCCTGCATAAACAAGCGGAAGACGATAACCCGAGCCAAGGCGCGCCGTTGGGCGTGCTGCCCGCACCAATTCCGCCAGCTTCGCCACATGCGAGACCGTCCCACCGTCCACACCACCGGCAAGTAAGATCATGTCGGGCCGCAGTTGCCGGATCCGCTGAATCTGTTGGTAGGTCGGCCGGCGATCGTTGCTGCAGATGGTATCCATGACGATCGCCCCCGCTCCGAGGGCCGCTCGCTGCGCACTTTCGGCGGTCATCGAGCGCACCACCCCCATAACCAGCATCTGTAAACCACCACCCGCGCTGGAGGTGCTGACGTAGACGTCTACTCCCCTCCCGTGGCTGGATGGTCGCACCAAGACCCCCTCTTCGTCGAGAAGGCAGCGGTTGGTCACCTCCTCCAGCTCGCGCACCGCGTTGCGGACACCGACGGTGACATCGTCGAACGGAGCTTCCACCGTCGTGGGCGCTTCGCCGCGAGCCATCAGGCGGTAGCCCTGAGGGGTTCGACCTATCAAGATGGCCTTGGTGGTTGTGCTGCCACAATCCGTAGCAAGTATCCAATTCAGTTGCGCACCGATGGTTCCCGCTCCCGTTCTTCGATTTTCCGGATCAACCTTTCAATGGTGCTGCGCTTTTCGAGGGCGTGGGCCAACTGTTCCCAACGCGATGGCTCGACAATCAGCCCTGCAAGCGGACCCAGCGCAAGCATAAGCTGACTGCCTATAAAATTCACGGGCTTCAGCGACTCGAGAAGAAAAATTGCTGGTGAGGCCATTTGCCGTTGGCATATACGGCCGGCAATATCTTCCAGCAACTCCTCCTCCGATACGGACTCCTTAGCTTCTGCGCGTTCGTCCTTCGGCACCGCCACGCACAACACCATCCTTTTGTCATGGGACGTGTGTATAGGCTGAATCTCGATCGCATTTTTCAAGTCTGTTCGCGCATCCGACGAAAGGGACGTGTGCCGATTTTCACGAATTCCAGCGAATAGCAAAAAACGAGTCTCTGTAAAATAGGACCAATTTAGTACTGAATTAGCCGAATTGATCATTCTCTTTAAGGAGAAGAACAATGGTACTAAGGGTTGCCCGATTCACCGCAGTACCGAGCGCAGTCGTTGCGCTGACGACCTTCGCACCTGCTGCCTTTGCCGGGGAGCATGGCGAATCGAAGAAAGAAACAACGAGCACCGTCAGCAAGAAATGCATCGTGGACACCGCAATCGGTGCGGGGCAGTTCAACACGCTGGTAAAAGCAGTCCAAGCGGCTGGGCTCGAACAGACCCTCCGCGGGAAAGGCCCCTTCACTGTTTTCGCCCCCACGGATGAGGCCTTTAGCAAGCTGCCAAAGGCGACTCTGGAAGACCTGCTCAAGCCAGAGAACAAAGAGAAGCTTGCCAGCATTCTCACTTACCACGTCGTGCCGGGCAAAGTCCTTGCAGCGGACGTTGTGAAGTTGTCATCCGCCAAGACCGTCAACGGCAAAGAGGTGAAGATTACCGTTGAGGACGGTAAGGTGAAGGTGGACGACGCGAATGTCGTGAAAACCGACATCGAGACAAATAACGGCGTCATCCACGTGATCGACAAAGTGATTCTTCCCAAAGACTAATCCTCCACCCATGTGCTCCTTTTTGAGCCACGGTCCTTTTGGCCGTGGCTTTTTTCTTGTCCTCGACTTGCCCCCTCGCACATTTTGCCAGCCGGTGTTAGCAGCAAACTAATAAACCCAAACAGGTTGCGAAAGGACACGAAATGAACATTCGATGCCGCTACGGATTGGTGGGCGTTTTGAGTGCAAGCCTCCTCGTGTGGGGCGCCTCCCACCTACCCGCCACGACGCCACTCACCCAGAAATCTGACTCGAACACGTCTGCCGTGCACTCGAATGTCACCACCTTGCCCTCCGGCACCGTTATTGAAGATTTGCTGGTTGGCAGTGGGCCGGAAGCTTTGCCCGGTAAGGTAGTCCGGGTTCACTATACCGGTCGCCTCACCACCGGGAAGAAGTTCGATAGTTCCTTCGACCATCCGGGTAAGGAGCCCATCGAGTTTCGGTTGGGAACAGGCCAAGTGATTAAAGGCTGGGATGAAGGGATCGCCCACATGAGGGTGGGTGGCAAACGCCGTCTCACGATTCCTCCCTCGCAGGCCTACGGTGAACGGGGAGTGCCCGGACTGATTCCTCCCAATTCAACCCTCATCTTCGAGACAGAGCTTGTCGGCGTCAAATAGCGGGAATGCACAAGGTGGCTGCTGGGGCTGCCGAGGCGGCTTCAGCGGCCACCCTGTAAAAAGATGCTACTTCCAGTGACGCAGACGTAGGACAATGTCGCCGTTTTCATTGACCTCCTCTGAGGCAAGGGTAGCACCGCGTCGTTCCATTTCCTGCACCATGCGATTGTAGGCAAACTGTTGAATGAGCGTGAAAGCAAACTCGCGCCCGATTGCTTCAAGCTCACGCGCACTCTTCGCGGCAGGGCCCATGACCTCGATCGAAAACTTGCCCCGCGGATCTCGGCGAAATACCAGCACGATGTCATCCTTGACGAATCGGACCACTTGATCGCGGCCGACCTCCTCCGCGGCAATTCCTTGAACCAGCTCATCGAGACGCAATGTCACCGTGCGCAGGTTGCGCAATTGTTTGCTGAGCTTGCCGCGTAGCGGGGCATCATCCGCCGTCGAGGTGTAAAGTTTGAACCCAAGAGCACCCGCAGTACTCAGCAGGATTGGCCACAACAGCGGAAACGCCCATCCCACCGTCGGTGTCACCACAAAAATGGTACCCAACATTTTCTAACCGTCCTCGCCGCACAGCGCACGAAAACCCTTGAGTGGGGCGCTTGATGCCGTGCTCTCATTCCAGCCTATACAAAAGACACAGAGGGGCCTGCAAGGAAATGCGCGACCAGGCGGCCGCCGTGCCCCCTTGCCCGATGTTGCGGCTTGAACGACACTTCACAGTGCGGCGCAGGCGCAAATGAGGCGCTCTACGCCCTTTGCCCGAAGAGGCGAACTCACCCGAGGAGCTCGTTGACTTTGCGCATGACCTCAAAAGCGTCGGCGACATAGAGGACATCGGCTTTGCCGTGGGCCCAACCACAATTCGGATCGAGGTTCACTGCGCGGCGTTCATTGATGAAACGCCATCCCACCACGTGGGGCTCCTCCCCATGACAGCAGGTTGCAAGCCCTTTCGGATGGCGTGGGGTTGAACCCGTCTGTCCCACCTGATTCATGTGGCTCATGCAGGACAACACGGCCCCGCCTTCGCTCGTCTGATCGACAATCGACTTGGATCCACCAAGGGAAGCGCCGCTTTTCGCGAGAAACTCGCGGATAATCTGATCGGCTTCCTCGACGTGCACCTGACCATCACGTTGCTTCTTTGTCCATCCAGCCCCTGCGACAAAGAGGAGATCGGCGTCCGGCCGAATGGTCTGTTGATCTGCGGGCGGCTGCTCGAGGCCTTCGACTCGTGTGCGCTGCTCATTTGTCGAAAGAGTCAGGGGGACGTTCTCCACGGCGACCTCAGCGGACGCACCTTGCCATGCGGGGGCAACACCGCTCTCAAGCGCAAGCAGCCACGGCCGCGCCTCGCGCTCGATGACCGCCATCATGCGCTGCCGATAATACCAGCGGGTCGCCTGCAGCTTGCCATCTGTTAAGGAGAGACGGGTCACGTGGCTGTCGGCGCGCCCGCCAAGTCGATGCGCAGCTCCTGCGAGCACACGGTTAACGCGTGACGTGGCAGGGAGCACCACGACTGTGGCACCGGCGGCCTTTGCCAGCGCGGTCACCGCCGCACAGTCCGAACTATAGCGCGCACTTGCGAGGGCCTCCCCTTCCATCGCATAGAAGCGCTGTGCCCCGCACTGACCTACTGCGCGGAGCACCTCCTGCACTGCGCCCCCGAAAGCTCCAACGTCGAACCCCACGCCAAGCGTATTACTAAGCTCACGCACGGCGCTCACCGCTTCGCGGGCGATTTTGGGAAGCTGACCTTGTTCGTCCGGATGAACAATCAGAAGAATTTTATCCATGGCAACGACACACATCCTTTCCTAAGAGCAACCGTGTTAGTGACTGCGGATCCACTCGACAATTTCCCGCGCGATTTCGTCGACACTTGCGTCTTTGACGATGCGGGTTTCACGCCGCTGCTTAGGTAGCTCAACAGAGACAAACCGCAGCGCTTGATTCTCGAGCTTCACCGACTTTGCGCGTTGAAGCGCGGGCATAATTTGGCGCATGTTCGACATGCCAATTTGCGGATTGTTGGGCGGCTCAGGCAGCGTCCCCGTTGCCCAGCCCAGCACGACGGGCGGGGCGGGACATACTGACACCTGATATGCTCCTCCCTCCACGCGCTCGCTAATGCGCATCGCGCCATCCGGGGCAATCTCGACTTTGTCCACTCCCTGAAATTGATCCGTGATGCCGAGAAGTTCCCCTACTATTTGGAGTGTGGCACCCGCTCCACGACTTGCCGACTCCCAGCCACCTGCTAAGATTAGCCGACTGGGATCAAGGCCGTTGATCCCACGAATGGCTTCAGCCAACACTACAGCTGTTTCCGCGGCATCGGTAAAACCACTGGCCGGACCGTCAATCGCGACGAATTCGAACGGAACCTTTTGTCCGATGGTCATCATGACTTGCTGCAACTTTGCTTTCGGCCCCATGCTGACGAGCCAAAGCTTACTGCCGGCGTTCTCCTTTGCCAACGCTGCGCAATGATACAGTGCATGCGCAGCCCACGGATCCAGCACCGCCGGCAGCATCGTTTCGTTCTTTAGACTTGGGCCTGCTGGCCCGGCTACCGGCTCCAAGGCTTGGAGCGGATCCGGTACGATACTCGCGCAGACCACAAAATGAAAAGCGTTCGGCATTGCGTTACACTCCGCTTTTTCTGCACAGATTTTGCCTGTAGGCGGAACACGAAACATTTTAGAAGCAAGCACAAATGAGCGTAGGGCGGATGGCGTTTCCGGGCTCACCAGAATAATATCATGTTATCATGTTATTTTTGTCTGCGGCCGAACGATCTGTGGGGTAAACAAACACATCTTCGTGTAGGCGTGAGTTTGCCCGTTCACTCGGTGTGGAATTGCAAGAGGAAGGAAAGTCACGAAACTATGAATCCGAAACGTTCACGCAAAACAAATGCAAAAGACGCTAAACCCACCCGATCGCCGGGTCGTGCAACGAGCAATCCGGCAACACGTCAGGCGATGCCCGCTGCCGGAAGACGCCCCAGAGTAACGCGCATTCTTGTGGGGGCGCGAATCGAGGAGCGGCTTGCCAGTGTCTTGCGCGGGTTAGCAGAGCTTTATGATTTGCCCTTAGGAGAACTTATCGAACAAGTTTTCCTCACTGCGATGGAAGGTCAGAACTTTTTCGCAGGTGGGCGAGGCGTGATCCCGCCGGAAGTTGCTCAGAAGATCAAGGCGCTCAAGTCTGTTTATGGCGTCGGTTATAGCGCAGCAGAGATTCTGCGTCCAAACCGCAAGCCAAAACTCTGAGTCTCAGCCACAAGTAAGGCTTTTGTGGCGTGCTTGCGATGGACACGCCTCACAGGCTTCTTTTCGTTGACCTGCTTGCGCAGAAACTCTCGGAATGCCCACCAGTACGCGTCGCGAAGCCGCCGCTGAATTCTATTGAGGGCGACTGCGACCTACCTCTTTCAGAAAGACAGGATACGACACATGGCAAAGCAAAAGGCTGGCGGAAGCGTTCCACCCCCCAATCTCATTCCTGACTCCACGCTTCCTCGCTTTGGCACGGACGGATGGCGGGCAATCATTGCCGAACAGTTCACCTTTGAAAATGTGCGTCGCATTGCTGCTGCGACTGCACGTTTTCTCCGCGACGAAGGGAAGTTGGATCAGCCAATTGCTGTGGGCTTCGACACGCGCTTTCTCTCCAAAGAATTCGCGCAAACATTTGCCGAAACAGCGGCTGGATGTGGCGCGCTCGTATACCTCAGCCCGCGTTTTTGCCCCACACCGATGCTTAGCTTCGCAGTGCGCAAGTTGGGGTGCGCTCTCGGCGTCATGATCACTGCAAGCCACAACCCCTATAGCTATAACGGTATCAAGTTCAAAGGTCCGTACGGGGGCCCCGCCACGGTGACAATCACGCGCCGCCTCGAAGAATACCTCCACGCGCTGGGGTCGGCGGCGATGGCCCAAGCCTTAGGCGGCCGAGTTATCGTGAAGGATTTTGCCCCTGCGTACTGGCGGCAAATTGAACGATTTGTGGATACGGCCGTGCTTGCACGCATGCGGGGGAAAATTGTGTTTGATCCTATGCACGGAGCGGGGATCGCCTCGGTGGACGCTTTCTTAGCCAAATATGGCCTCAAGGTGAGTAGCGTCCGGAGTGAACCGAATCCCCTCTTTGATGGCGGGGGACCCGAGCCCATCGCTCAGAATTTGAGCCCATTGCGTGAGGCCATTCGCAATGAGCGAGCAGTACTGGGTCTCGCAACCGACGGCGACGCGGATCGTTTTGGTGTACTTGATGCCCATGGCGAGTTTGTTCAGTTGCATGACCTGATGCCGCTATTGTTCCGACACCTCATCGAAACACGGGGCTGGTCGGGGGACGTGGTGCGCACGACTTCAATGCACGACACGATTGATCGGATTGCTGCGGCCGCTGGGCGCCAAACCGTTGAGGTGCCGGTCGGGTTCAAAAACGTGTGTGAACAGATGCTTGAGCGCGACGTTTTGATCGGGGGCGAGGAAAGCGGGGGGTTCGGCTACAAGAATCATCTTCCCGAGCGCGACGGCGTGCTTTCCTGCCTGCTGGTGGTGGAAATGTTGGCGCGGCGCCGAAAATCAATTGCCGATTTGGTGGCTGAGTTACGGCGAGAGACGGGCCCCTTTGCCTATGGCCGCATCGACAAACATTTCCCCACGCACGAGCTTCGGATCAACTTTGCGGAGCTAAAATCCTCGCCTCCGAAAACTCTGGCAGGGATCGCGGTTGAACGCGTGTCCACCGTGGACGGCCTCAAGTTCTACTTCCGCGACGGCTCGTGGATGCTCATGCGGATTTCGGACACGGAGCCCCTTGGCCGGATCTATGTGGGGTCCCATTCACAATCCGTTGTCGAGCGTCTGTTAAAAGCGGGTGCTGCGCGGCTTTTCAAACATACCAGCTTGAAGCCGTGAGGGTGTGGTTGCCTATTGCCCCGACGAAAAGGGCTTCCTTTCATGAGGAATCACTTGCCTTCCTGAAATGAACGTAGCGGATATTTCGTGAAGTGAGCTTTTGAAATAGTGTGATGCAATTGAGCAGAAAGGACGAACAAGCTCTATGAAACGAACCCTAACCCTCGCAATGATTGCGTTGATACCCGTGATGACGGAAGCGCAGGTCCCCGGGGTGGGGCAAGAAACCGCGCCGACGCCCCGTAGTATCTTCCGCCGTCCCCGGCCGACACCTGAGGCACAGGTGCCAGCGGTTGTCGAATCCACTCCTACTCCGCGGGCGACAGCCCGACCCGCAGCCAAAGAAGAGGCCACTCCGCGGCCTCGCCCCACGCGCGAGCCCGAGCGGGAAAAACCGCGGGAAACACCCAAGCCGAAGGCGACCGAAAAACCCAAAGAGCCAGAAAAAGCTAAGCCGACTCAGGAAGAGTTAGCACTCAAGGAAGCAAACCGGGAGCTCTCGGCCACACTCCAATTGGTCACAGATTTCCTCCAAGCGGCCAACGAAGGAAAGTATTTTGACGCGGCACGGAGCCTCACGGGCTCGTGTCAGAGATATTTTGAGAGCGAGCTGGCTCCAGTCCATGGTAGTCTCAAACGCGTTTTAGATACCATCACGCGCGATGGGACCATTCGCCAAGTGACGGGCGAATCCCTGCTGCGCGGCGAAGGGGCTCGGGTGGACACAGAAATCGTCTACTCGGACAACTCGACAGCAAAGTTCCACTTTGACCTGTTGAAGACGAAGGAAGGCTGGAAGCTTGATCTCAATGTGAAGGGGATCATGGAGGGTGCGCAGAGTGGCCGTGCCAGCGTTTCTGTGACACTCAAGGGGACACAAACTCCGGCACCAACTCCCGCCCCGACTCCTACGCCTGCGGCCACGCCCGCCCCACCAGCTGAGGAGAAAACTCCGCAAGCGGCGGCTCCCTCCCCCACCCCTGCCTCGGCATTGGCCGACGCTCCGTGGAAGAAATGAAGAGCTGACGCTCCATTGTCATTGGTCGAGGAGCGGAGCAGCCCTGAGCTGCCCGCTCCTTTAGTTTCGCATGGGAACCGCTCCCTCAAGCTTCCTCCCAGCCAGTGCGGACCAGCAACTTCTCGTACAGCTACTGGCCATCGCTGAGGGAAATCTCTCGCGTTGCCTTCGGAAAAACGATCGTTGCGCATTTTCGCAGCTTCCAGACGCGCTCCATTCTTGATTCTATGCACTGGCTAGCCATGATCACATGCGATGCTTCTTTCTCCACCTATCGGTAAAGACAACCTGCGTTGTGAGAGTGCCCAGCGTCCACCGGAAAGCAGTTCTGGATGGCTTGTGACGTTCGCTTTTTTGGTGGGGATTCCCCTCATTTGCCATGTTCTTTTCTCACGATTTGGATTCAATCCAACAGACGAAGGGTTCACGCTTGCGCAGGCTCGGCGGGTCTGGGAAGGGCAGGTGCCTCACCGCGACTTCCTTTCTATCCGCCCCGTATTGCCTGCCTATCTTTGGGCGCCGATCGTGGCGCTGGGAAGTGAATACACGTTTTTGCTATCCCGTGCGCTGGCTTGGGTTCAGTGGGCCGTGGTGGCGTGGGGTTGGCTCCGCTTTGTGGAAACATACGTTACGCGACGGGTTCTCGCGACGCCAGTGCGTCTTAGCCTCGCCTGTGCCAGCCTCATGCTGGGAATCCACACTTTTCCGGTCATGGCGTGGCATACGCTGGATGGCCTCTTCTTTCTGTCGCTTGGCGCGTGGTGTCTGACGTCGCGGCGGAGGTGGGTACGCGCAGTTGGTTGGTGTTTCGCCGGCATGGCACCCTTGTGCAAGCAGAGTTTCTTCCTTGCACCGCTTGGCCTGCTCCTCGCCCAAGCACGCCGTGTCCTCCGTGGGGAGATTGGGCTCCTCTTCGTGCCAGCGCTTGGAGGAATCCTTTTTCTTCTCGTGCGTGATGCTCTTCAACCCGCCATTCACCAGCTTACGGCCCAACGAAATTTGATCGCCGTTGGCTACTTCACGTACGCCCTACGGCTTGTGGACACTTTCTTGTTATTCGTTGGCGGCGCAGCCATTGCGACCGCTGGATTGGCAACCCGACAGTACCGTGGGCTAAGTCGTGCGATCCGAAAGTTTGCTGCGCCTGCGTATCTCGCTCTGACATCCTTTGCTTTGGCTTGGCCAGAAATGGGGTCCTTCTCCCTGTTCTCGTTTGCGCTTGGCCTCGGACTAAGCCCGTGGACCAGCCGGCTTTTCCGACTTCCCCGCCCCCCCGCTTACCAGCGTGCAACGCGTCTGATCTGGGCCAGCTTGCTCATCGCATGGTGCACAAGTCTTTCGGTGGCGCAGAATTCTCCTGCATTAGCGATGGGGATTTTGGGAATCGGAAGCGTCGCGCTCATGGTAAGCTTTAGCCCCGCCCCGGCGCACATTCCCAGCTCGACCGGACGTTGGTTGCTCGCGGCAACAGCGGTGTTGGCATGTATTTTTGTGCCTCTCCGCTATCACCGAATCTACCGCGATGCACCGGCAACAGAACTTCGCCACAAATTGAACGGTGTCGTACGGGGTGCGAAGGGTATCTATACGAATAAGGAGACCGTCCGGTTTCTCGCGGAGTTGCGGCACCTCACGGATTCTCTGCCTGCCGGCACCAGGTATGCGATCCTCCCGGATTGTGCCGCGTGGTGGGTTGCTGCTCCCATTCGGAATCCCCTGACGTTTGACTGGGACAACGAAGTCGAATTCGGAAACCCTGCGATTTTGAAACAGGCTGAGGAGACGCTTGCGCAACAACGAGGTAAAGTTGTCGTGTTTGTGTGCAAGTACGAGACAGACGAGCTGGCCACGCGCCTGCGCCCCCTCCGACCCCGCTATCCACTCACCGCACAACTGCGAACCTCTTGGCAAAAGGTACGCGAGACCGAGTTTTTTGAGATTTACGAGTAGGGTTCCATTTAGCACGATGCCGGAAACCTTTCCCTGTCTGGTTTAGGGGTTCGGGTGTGAGGCTCGTGCAACATTTCTCCAGCCATGGGTTCCATACTTGCATTAATAGTGGCGGGTCCTATAACTGTTTTAGGAATGAGGGAGTGTCCACTTGAATGGCTGATGATCGCGAGACCAAGGATTCACTGGATTCGGTAACCGCGCACGATCCTACGATGCAGCTCGATGTCCCGAATCAACTGGGTGTTTACCAACTCCGTCGCATGCTCGGACGTGGCGGGATGGGGGAAGTGTGGTTGGCCTTCGACACCAAACTCGAGCGGGATGTCGCCATCAAGGTCATGCGCCGGGAGCTGATTGCGCGTGAGGACGCGGTGAAGCGCTTTTACCGGGAAGCCCGCGCGGTTGCACGCCTGAACCATCCGAACATCGTGCAAGTGTACGCCATCGGCGAAGAGCACAACATGATCTACATGGTGATGGAGCTCGTGGATGGCGAGACCGTCGCGCAACGCCTCAAGAGATTGGGGCCGCTCCCCCTTGATGAATGCGTGCAACTCCTCCTTCAAGCGGTTGAAGGGCTCGGCTACGCCTGTGCCCGTGGCATCATCCACCGTGACATCAAGCCGAGCAACATGATGCTCACCTCGGATTATCGGCTCAAGATCACCGATTTTGGCCTTGCGAAGATCGTGGAGCACGACTCGCAAATGACCGTGGCTGGCACAGCGATTGGCAGCCCCAATTACATGTCACCCGAACAGGCTCGCGGGGAAGAAGCAGACCACCGCAGCGACATTTATGCCCTCGGAATTAGCTTCTATCAGATGCTCACCAATGAGCTCCCTTTCACAGGTCAGACACCACTGAGCGTGCTGCTCAAGCAGATCCAAGAACCTCTGCCGGAGCCAGAGTTTCTAAAAGAGTTGGCCGGCGGCAAAGCACTGGAAGTCATCAAAAAGATGACGGCAAAGCGACCGGAAGACCGTTTCCAGACCTACGGTGGTTTGGCAGCGGCATTGGCTGCATTAGCACCCAACGTACGGGTCAAACCTGCTGCCCACGCGGTAACGAGTACCGTTCCGACGCCACCCGGGGGAGTTTCAAAGGGTAAAGAGAAAAGGGAAGAGCCAATTCCGCCAAGTCCGGACAAGCCAACCGAGCTCTCTGCCGCAAGTACCCGGTTGGAGCCCACAGAGGACCACGCTGAAACAAAGGCCCAAGCCCCACCTCAGCCTTTACCCCCACCGGCCGCGCCCCCACGTGAGAAATCCAACGTGCTTGTGTTCGCCTTTGCCTCCGTGGCAATTGTGGCATTAGCAGTTGTTGGGGTCGTCGCCGTTTTACAGATGCGTTCTGTTCAGCCATCGGTTGAGGCATACCGAATCTCTGATCGCAAGAGCACACCGACGCCCGCGTCCGCCGCCACACCGACCCCAACATCCGCACAATCTGTCCCAGCCGGAAGCCCGATTTCAGCAGGCCCGCTTCGACCCTCACCGTCGGGAATTCCGGAAAAAGAAGCTCCGCGAATTCCAAAGCCTCCTCTGACAGAGGATCTCCGTGTCCCACCCTCGCCCGATATGCCCGGCCCCAGAGTTGAAAGGCCCGACATGGGTAGGAGAGTTCCTTCTCCTCAACAACGCGCGGAAGTTGGCCCACCCCCGCCTGCCCAAGGTCCTCGGGAGCCCGAGCTCCCACCTGAGGTCCGGCCGACCGGCACACCTCTCATCCAGACCGTGCCTCCCACGCAGCTCAACTGGATCGTGCTTGGAGCCCCCGGCACCGTCGCTGGCGTGATGATCCCCATCTACGACGCTGAGGGCAAGGAACTCGCACGCGCGAATGCTGGAACGCGCCTTCCTTATGATGGCATCATTGAACTCCAGGGGAAAAAATATTACCGCGTGAAGTGGCAGCAACGGCCTGCCCTCATCTTGCAAGAGCATGCTCACTTAGATTTGGACAGCAAATGGGGTGACCAAGCACCAACGTCTAAACCACCACGCAGAGGCTTGTGGGTCCGCCTTGGGCCAGCCGATGCTAAACCGGGTCAGCCGATAAAAATCTACCCCGATGCCCAGAGCAAGTATGAGCTGACGACCCTGCCCGCTGGCACCGAGCTCCCCGCCGAAGATGCTGGGGATGGGCTCGGGTTTTACGTGCAGCTCCCGAATGGACGCAAAGGCTACATTTTCAAGAATTTGGTTCAGCCCCTGAAGTGAAGAGTCGGCACCGGTCTTTTTGAATGCCCCGACGAGTGAAGGCCACGAATGCACGCCCAACTCTTCACTCTCTCGAAGGGGCGGCACTCAAAGTAGGGGGATAATCCATACCCACTTCAACTTGCGCAAATGGCAGTGGGCGGGCCTCAGCCCGACCTTCTGAGGGCTGCGAACGCAAGCAGCAACCATCCCAGCAAGAACAGCACTCCGCCCACCGGAGTGATCAGCCCAAGAAAGCGGATTTTTACTAGTGCCAGCAAGTACAGGCTACCGCTGAACAAAAGGATGCCGAAGAGAAAGAGAACCGCCGCGCGCAACGCCCAGCGACTTGGACTCGGAGCTGCCACGAGGGTGGCGATCAGCATGCCGAGAGCATGGTACATTTGATATGCCGCCCCTGTGCGAAACAACTCGAGGCGGTATTCGTCCAGCTGCCGTGTGAGAACATGGGCCGCAAAGGCCCCGGCAGCCACGGCACACAAAGCGTTCAGACAGCCCGCGACGAATAGAAGTTTCGCATGCCGATCTTCCACGACTTATGCCTCAGCGAATAGATCGTAATTAGCCGCACCGGTAATCTTGACCAGTGCAAACTCGCCGACACGTAGGCCACGGGGTGCGCGAACCACCACCGCGCCGTCCACTTCGGGTGCATCCATATGCGAACGAGCAAGAAATGTTATGTCATCCACTTGGGACTCAACCAAGACGCGCAGCTCTTTGCCCACTTGGGAGCGAGCTACTTCCTCAGCGATTTCGGCTTGGGTACGCATTAGGCGGTCATACCGAGCGCGGGCAGTTCGGCGCGGTACCTTTGGCTCGAGGCGGGCGGCCGGGGTTCCTTCCTCGTCGGAATACTCGAATGCTCCTACACGCTCGAATCGCAGGCGCCGCAGTTCATTCAGCAAGTACTCGAATTCCGCTCGCGTCTCCTGCGGGAAGCCGACAATGAACGTGGTGCGCAAAGTGAGTTCCGGGATAGCACGCCGTAGTCGCGCGATGGTGTTCTCGACATTCACGCTGAGATGAGGACGTTTCATCCGCCGAAGGACATCCGGATGTAAGTGCTGAAGGGGCATGTCCAGATAGGGAACAATTTTGGGGGATGAGGCCATGACCTCAAGAAACTCGCGTGTGACACCCCCCGGATAGAAATAGAAGAGTCGGATCCAAAAGTCTCCCGGCAATGCTGCCAAATCAGCCAGGAGCTGAGGGAGCGCGCTGCGTCCCCCTTCCAGATCCTTGCCGTAGTCACTCGTATCCTGCGCCACAAGGTTGAGTTCCCGGACGCCCTGCGCGATGAGGGCTCGGGCCTCTTCGACGAGAATCCGCCGGGGAACGCTCCGCAGGCGGCCCTTAAACGAAGGAATGGCGCAAAACGCACAAGTGTGATTACAGCCGTCCGCAATTTTTAAGTAGGCGTAATGACGGCTGGGCGAGAGGGGTTTCCGCGGAGTCGGATGCGCCACCACTGTCGCCGGCATCTCTCGCACAAGGTTCACAGGCCCAGAAAGAGGGCCGGTTTGCAAAAGTGCTACCACTCGGTCGTAGTCGCCCACCCCAAGATAGCCGTCGACGCCGTCAAGTTCGGCAGGAAGCTCGCGTTGGTAGCGCTGCACGAGACATCCACTCAAAAACACTTTCAGCGGTCGGCCTTCTGCTTCGCGTTCGCGCTTGTACTCCAGCCAAGTCAGAATTGTTTCCAACGATTGGCTTTTCGCAGCGTCAATGAACCCACACGTCTGGATCACGACGACATCCAAGTCTTGGCCGGGGTCTGGGTCGAGCCCAGCGGGCAACACTCGTGCCCCAGCCTGTTCAAGTACCCCGCCGATATATTCCGAGTCGACAGTGTTTTTATCGCAGCCGAGAGTGACGATTCCTATACGCATCTTCCGATGAGGTTCAATACGCGGATTGCTTAGTTTTGTTTCGCGGAAAGCGAACGTCCGCGGTACAAAATTAATGCTGGACAGCACATTGTTCGAAGCACCCCATGTTAGGCAGTAGTTCTTGAGAAAAGCAGGATTGACAAGCAATATATTTAGGTTTGTAGTTATATCCAAGTTGAGCGTTGAGGAGCTGTAAAATTATGGCAAAATATGTGATCGGGGTCGACGGGGGAGGGACAAAAACTTTAGGTGCCATTGCGGGGGAAGATGGTCAGGTCTTGGCCACCCACGAGGTAGGATCCACGAACCACCATTCGAATCCACTTGAAGTGGTGCGGCGAAATCTTTCCGAGCTAATTGACACCCTCCTGCAAAAAAGCGGCGTCGCGCGCGATGACGTTGCTTGCATTTGCACCGGCATGGCAGGGGTTGATCGCCCCGATGATAAAGCACTCGTTCGCTCGATGATGGCCGAGTTTTTGCCCAATGCCCTCTCCGTGCCCGTCAATGATGGGCTGATCGCCTTGGTTGGCGGCACCTTGCGCGCCTACGGGATTATGGTAATTTCGGGTACGGGCAGCATTGCGGTTGGGGTCAATAAAGAAGGCGTTCAAGGCCGCTCGGGTGGCTGGGGCCATATCTTGGGCGACGAGGGAAGTGGCTATGCAATTGGATTACGGGGCTTGCGGGCCGTTTGCCGTGCCTACGACGGTCGCGGCCTTCCCACGCTACTTCAACAGCTTCTGGAAGAGCAAATGGGCTTTTCAAAACCTGAGCAAATCCTTGGCTGGGTGAAACAAATCCAAGCGAACAAGACCGACATCGGTGCCCTCAGCCGCATTGTGCACAAGGCTGCAGAGCAGGGCGATGAGGTAGCGCAAACTATCCTTCGCGAAGAAGCCGATGAACTTGCTCTGGCTGCTGAAGCTGTTGCAAAAAAACTCTTCGGTGCCGACCGCGACTTCGAGATCGTTGTCGGCGGAGGAAACCTGCGAAAGTCGGCTTATTACTTTGCTCTTTTCCGCGCGGCCGTCGAGCAGCGCCTACCCGGCGTAAACGTGATTCATCCGAGACGTGAACCTGTCGAAGGGGCCATTCTCTACGCTCTCGAACAACTAAAGAAGCAGGAAACCGTTGGTACGGGCGGTCGAGCATAGCCGAAGACCACCTCAGTCACGGGAAAGAGGCGTCTAAAGAGTCCTGTTCTTAGCGTGA